>JAGWMJ010000013.1 GCA_028871815.1 Armatimonadota bacterium
CGCCGTGCGGGCACTTCAAGTATCTTCTACGCCTTCGATCCGCAGGGCAACCCGGCCGAAGAGGTCAACTCCAGCGATTCCGTTCTCGCCTCGTTCGACTTCGACGCCTTCGGCAGCCGCTCCATCTCCGGTACGGCAACCGATCCGTACTCCGGCCTCGGTTCGCAATATGGGTACTATAGCGACACAGAAACCGGCCTGCAACTGCTCGGCGACCGGTACTACGATCCGGCAGAGGCCCGGTTTGTAAACCGTGACCCCATCGGCATGGCAGGCGGGGTGAATGTGTATGGGTACGTGGGGAATGATGCGGGGAATGCCTTCGACGGCACCGGCCTCCAGAGTAAGGACAGCCGTGGGAAGGGTAGCGGGCGTAAGGAGGGCAGGCAACCCGGAAGGGGCAACGACCCGTAGATGAAACCGAACCCCGATTGCGCAGCATTGAAGGCGTTTATAGAGACATTGCCAGAGGGACGGCGTAAAGAGGCGCTCAAGGCCTTCTACAAGGTCAAGTGCCAGATCCCGGGCGGCCAGGGCCCGGGGAAACGTGCGCGTGTCCGCGTACCGGAGCCGGTGAAGCATCCGCCCATGGACAAGGCCCCGTATGACCCGCCGCTGGTTGACGAGACGCCCGAGGTCATCGGCGGCCCTATATTCATCATAGGGCTTCCCGATCTTTGGCCTGCAGTTTGCGCCGCAATCGGTAAGCTCATCGGACGCGGAGGTTCGCCGGACGTGCCGCCCATACGATGGACACTACCGGCCGGCGAGTCTCCGTGCGTGCCGGCGCCGGTGCCGTGACCGGGTAGCGGGGTCCGAGGTAGTCTCCATGGCTAAACCCAGTAGGTACTCGATCTGGCCGCGAGAGGTATGGAAGGCCGCGACCCAGGCAGAACGCGTGGCGATGGTGGACGAGTATGCCCTCGGATCGCTGGATGATCCGGAACGGTTCCTGGTGCTCCTGGAGCATCCACATGACTTTGTCCGGGCTCGGTCGGTGTGCGCGCTGGCACGGCAAGACACGCCCGCGATCCGCGCGTTTATGCGCGCAGCCATGACGGACTCGGTCGACTCTGTCAGAGAGGCCGCCGCAGACGCAATCGGATTATATCGCGACCGTCGCGATATAATCCGATTAACCATCGCACTCGCCGGCGACCCGTCATGGTTCGTGCGGTCGTCGGCCGCGGACGCGTTGGGCACTATCGGGCACAGGTCCGCGTCGGCGGCCTTGAAGGCAGCGCTGCGGTACGACAGCGCGCCGATCGTCCGCCGCAACGCTGCCGCGGCGCTGGTCGCCGTACGCGCGAAGCACACGCACCGCGCGCTGGTGGAGGCACTCGCTCGCGAACGCAACGCGTTTTCCCGGATCGGCATCAGTATTGGGCTCTACACGTTCGGTGACCGCGCAGCGCGACGCCGGCTGCATCACGCTATGCGCAGCGGTAACATGTTGATACTGTCAAACATCTTCAACGTTGACCTTGCGGACTACGTCCGCCAGGAGGATTACGACGGATTTCGCCGGCGTGCGTCGCGCATTATGGAAACGCACGACCTGGAGGTTGTTCGGGAGGAGGCGGCTGCCTTCATCGCGCGGCTCGACGCCCGCCTGGGCCCAGCTGCCTGACGCGGCGCCCGCTCCATCTCGGGCACAGCAACCGATCCTTACTCCGGCTTCGGCTCGCAAAATGGGACCTATAGCGAAAGCGAAACCGGCCTGCAGCTGCTCGGCTACCGGTACTACGATCCGGCAGAGTGAAGGTTTGTAAGCCGGGACCCCATCGGCATGGCCGGGTTTATGCTTATGTGGGCAATGACGCGGGGAATGGGGCCGACTCTTAACGGCTCGTTGCCGCTGTCGAGCACGGGCCACCTATGCCCCGCGTCGGCGTTATGAGGGTCCGCGTAGGTGTAAAGCGGCACTGCCTGCTGCTGACCCGTGCGCTCAACATTCCGCGACGCATCTGTCGGTAGCGCACGGCCGTCGTTTGCTGCGCGGAACCGCCCAGTCCTGTCCTGGGCCCTTGGTCAGGTTGTTCCATCCGGCAGCGATTCTACTCCGGTCAGGTTTTAGGTGGGAAAGGCGAGCCCTTGACATAACCCCGAACCTCGATGCATAATCGTTCCAGCAAACCTTATACTACTGCGTAGACGAGGCTAGTAACCGCAAACGCTCTTCCAGAGAGCCGCCGGGTGGTGCGAGGCGGCAGGCGGATGCGGTGAAGCTCACCTCCGAGCAGAGTGCTGAACGGCGTGGCTTGCGTCCTCAGGCACTCCGGGTGCGCCCGATATCGCGCGCTCAAGTGGCCGGCAAATGGTTCCCAGGTGAACCGGTGACGGCTACAAGGGTGGTACCACGTGCGGCTCGAAGCCTCTCGTCCCTTGGGGATGGAGAGGCTTTTTGATTCCGTACTCGGAAAGGCTGGTAGCTCCGCGAATGTTGATGTCTGGTGCGCAGATACTGCTGGCATGCCTCAAGCGCGAAGGCGTCACGCATGTGTTTGGCTACCCGGGGGGCGCAGTGCTCCCGATTTATGACGCGATTTTTGATTGCGAAGAGATCGCCCACATTCTCGTGCGCCACGAACAGGGCGCAGCGCACATGGCCGATGGCTTCGCCCGCGCTTCCGGTAAGGTTGGCGTCTGCCTGGCAACCAGCGGACCTGGCGCCACCAATCTGGTAACCGGCATCGCCAATGCCTATATGGATTCTATACCGATTGTGGCGATTACCGGCCAGGTGCGCACGACGGCGATCGGGAAGGACGCGTTTCAGGAAGCCGATATCACCGGCATCACCATGCCCATCACCAAACATAACCAGCTGGTGAAGGAGGTGCAACATCTGCCTGTCGCCATGGCGCTGGCCTTTCATATTGCGCGCACCGGGCGACCGGGACCAACTCTGGTCGATATTCCGATGGACGTCAGCAAGGCCACGATGGAGTTCGATCCCGAAACGGAGTACCCTGGCGATCTGGATATACCGTCGTACCGGCCAAGTGGACCGGCTGCGCGCGTTCCCGAATTACAGATCCGCAAAGCCGCGCAGCTCATCGCCAATGCCAGGCGCCCGGTTCTTTACGTGGGGGGCGGCGCAATTATGTCGGGCGCGCATGAAGAAGTGACCGCTCTCGCAGAGCGGACCAACATGCTGACCACCACGACCTTGATGGGGAAGGGCGCGATCGACGAAAGTCATCCGCTTTCCATCGGCATGCTGGGCATGCATGGAACCGCCTACGCCAACCACGCCGTCAACGGCTCCGACCTTCTGATTGCCGTGGGGGCGCGGTTTGATGATCGAGTAACGGGCAATGTGCAGAAGTTCGCGACCGGTGCGGCGATCATCCATATCGACATCGATCCGGCCGAGATTGGCAAGGTTGTGCGGCCGGATGTGCCGATTGTGGGAGATGTGAAGGCCGTGCTGAAGGAGCTGCTTCGCGTTGTGGCGCCGCGCCCTGCCGACGAGTGGAACGACCAGATCATGGCATGGAAGCGAGCGTTTCCTCTGTCCGTTCCTCGAGACGGAAAGCTCTATCCGGAAACGATTATTGAGCAGATTAACAGCTCCTTCCCGGACGGATGCATCATGTCGACCGACGTTGGGCAGCACCAGATGTGGGCGGCGCAGTACTTCAAGTGCGCCAGGCCACGCAGGTGGATCACGTCCGGGGGTCTCGGCACCATGGGCTACGGGCTGCCGGCCGCAATTGGCGCGCGATTCGCCAGGCCGGATTGGCCCGTAGTCTGTATCTCGGGTGACGGCTCTTTTCAAATGTGCACGCAGGAACTGATGACCGCTGCCGTATATGGGCTTCCGATCATCGTATTCATCATTAACAATCGGTCCCTCGGCATGGTCCGCCAGTGGCAGGAGATGTTCTACCAGGAGCGCTACAGTGCCGTGGACTTGCAAGCATCGCCGGATTTTGTTACACTGACAGAGGCGTATGGCGGCGTGGGTATCCGCGTGGCAACGCCGGAGGATCTGCCGGCGGCAATTGCACAGGCGATGGCCGTAACCGACCGTCCCGTGGTGATCGATTGCGCCGTGCCGACGGAAGAGAATGTCTACCCGATGATTCCTTCCGGCACCAGCGTCGACGAGATGCTGGTCCGCCAGGATCTGGAACAGGTAAAGGCTTCCGTGGATGCAGACAGTGAAACCTGGTCATTCAGTGATCAGGAGCGTCTGCTTGCGCGCATTGCCGATGCGGCACAGGCGCCACCGGAATGAATGCCCGTCGAAGACAACGCGAGCAGCCCGCGGAAGCCGGGCCGCCGGTTAAGGAGATATGGCAAACCAGCAGACCGACTTGCACGCGCTTTGGCAATACTACCAGCGCGGATATCGAACCTTGGTGCGCAACGGCATTTACTTCCGTAAACTCGTTCGCCCTGCGCTCTCGCATGTCTATTTCCAGCGCGCCGTGCCTGTGCTGGCCGATTACGCTCGCGCCAAGGATGGGCAGGAGTCGCTCCCGCCGGAGTTTGGAGACCGGATGCAGGAGTGCAGCCTTACCGCGCGCGATTTGCTGCACCTGGACTACGCCATTTGCCTTGGCTACGCCGAGTCTCAGGGCCAGGATCCGAGCGTGCTTGCTGCCCTACCGGTTCTGGAGTGGCCGGGCCCTCCCGGCAGCGGGCTCTTCACCATCGGCAGTGACGTTGCCTCCGACATTTCCGAAGCCGAGTACCTGGACGAGTACGACTCGGATGATGACAGCGACGATTCCGAGGACCCGCACGAGCCGACGCCACCCTACGACTCGTAGCAACCGCCTGGCGACCCGCACTGTAGCCTACATTTCCACGGGCGAAGGTCGGGAACCACATTGGCTTATTACATCATGCCGTCTTCCATCAGTAACGCAATAATGGCGCAGCTTGAGCAACATACCATTACGGTACTCGTGGAGAACCATCCGGGTGTGCTGGCGCGCGTCGCCGGCCTCTTCGCGCGGCGTGGTTACAACATCGAGTCGCTCTCCGTGAGTGTTACCGACCGGGCCGAGATTTCGCGCATGACGCTGCTGGTGGGCGGGGATCTCGGTGTGTTGGAGCAGATTACCAAGCAGCTGAACAAGCTGGTGGAAGTAATCAAGGTTGTGGATTACACCGAGACGAAGGCGATCAGTCGGGAGCTGGGCCTGATCAAAGTAAATGCCGAGCCGATGTCGCGGGCTGAAATCCTTCAGGTGGTCGATATCTTTCGCGCGCGGGTTATCGATATGAGCGAACGGACCTTCATTGTGGAGGTTACCGGCAGCAGCGACAAGCTGGACAAGATGGTAGACATGTTGGCGCCTTACGGGATCCGTGAGCTCGTTCGAACCGGCATTATCGCAATGGCGCGCGGACCACGCACAGCCGCGCGTGCTGCCCGTGACGCGAGCGAGTAGGCGCCGTGCATGAAATCGTTCGAACCGCCACGGTTCAACACACGTTCGTTATTCTGGCCATAGTCGGCCCCATTGCAGGCGTCTGCTTTGGCGCCGCGGCCGGAATCCGCGCCCGACGTGTACGCCGCACTGCACTGACCGGCCTTGCTATCGGCTGCCTGGGCACGGCGAACTACCTTCTCTGGATTCTCTACAACGGCGTCGTGAACCATTTCGGGCTCGATACGGTGGCGGCCGCCGCCGTGAGCCTGGCAATGTTTGCGTTGGTGGGAGGCGTCGCCGGAGCGGTGGCCGGCAAGCGCCTGCGCTCAAAAGCGCCGCACTGAAGGAGCAATGGAGATCGATATGCCCGCTAAAGTCTATTATGAGGCAGATGCCGACCCGAACGTGCTGCGCAATTGCACCGTGGCTGTACTTGGGTATGGCAGCCAGGGGCATGCGCATGCCCTCAACCTGAGAGATTCCGGCGTCGATGTGGTGGTAGGCGCACGCAGGGGAAAGTCGTGGGATGCGGCTGAGAGTGACGGATTGGCGGTTGCCTCGGTGGCCGAAGCTGTCCAACGTGCCGCAGTCACGATGGTTCTGGTCAACGACGAGCTTCAAGCCGCACTGTATCGTGACGAGATAGCGCCAAATCTGAAGACCGGCTCGGCTCTGGCCTTTGGACATGGATTCAACATCCACTTTGGCCAGATCGTCCCGCCGGATGACATCGACGTGTTTATGGTTGCGCCGAAGGGACCGGGCCACCTGGTCCGTCGGGTATTTGTCGATGGCAAGGGCGTTCCGTGCCTCATCGCCGTTCATCACAATCACACGGGAAACGCCCGTAACCTGGCTCTTGCCTGGGCGCGCGGCATTGGTGGCACCCGCGCAGGCGTCATCGAAACCACCTTCCAGGAGGAGACGGAAACCGACCTGTTCGGCGAACAGACGGTGCTCTGCGGCGGCGCCACATCGCTGGTGAAGGCCGCCTTCGAAACGCTGGTTGAAGCCGGATACCAGCCGGAGATCGCCTACTTCGAGTGCCTGCACGAACTGAAGCTCATCGTAGACCTGATGTACGAATCGGGCATATCCGGCATGCGGCGCTCCATTTCGGATACAGCGCAGTTTGGCGACATGACGCGCGGTCCCCGCATCATTGATGCTCATGTGCGCGAAACGATGAAGGAAGCGCTGCGCCAGATCCAGTCCGGAGAGTTTGCGCGAGAATGGATCCTTGAGAATCGTGCGGGCCGTCCGGTCTTCCGCGCGCTCGATCAACGCGATCGGAACTCACAAATCGAACAGGTGGGAAAGGAGCTGCGCGCCATGATGAGCTGGGTGCAGCCGACGGCGGTGCAGCCCGTGGAAGCAGCGGCTGAGTCGTCCCTCAATGAGCGTGCTGCTCACGTGGAATGGAAGAGTTAAGTTCGGCCTGGCGAGAGGTTGCAGCCCATGGATCGGGTCTATGTTTTTGATACCACGCTGAGAGACGGCGAGCAGTCGCCGGGCGCCTCGCTGAACGGCGAGCAGAAACTGGAGATCGCACGGCAGCTGGAAGCGCTGGGTGTTGATGTTATCGAGGCCGGCTTTCCCGTATCCTCGCCGGGCGACTTCGCCGCCGTGAAAAGCATATCTGCGGCCATCAAGTCGTGCACCATCTGCGGTCTGACCCGGGCCGTGGAGAAAGACATCGAAGTGGCAGCCGATGCGCTGAAGGGCGCAAAGCGAGCGAGGATCCACACGGGCCTCGGCGTTTCAGACAATCACCTGCAGCATAAGCTGCGGCTCTCCCGCGAGCAGGCGATGGAGCGCGGCGTGGCAGCCGTTCGCCAGGCGCGGACCCATGTCGAGGACGTGGAGTACTTCTTGGAGGATGCCGGCCGCGCCGATGCCGACTACCTCTGCCGGGTTGTGGAAGCCGTCATCGCCGCCGGCGCTACGGTGGTCAACATACCGGATACTACCGGATACACGACGCCGGATGAGTACGGCGCGCTGATTGCCGGCGTGATGAATCGGGTGCCGAATATCGGATCTGCCGTCGTAAGCGTGCACTGCCACAACGACCTGGGCCTGGCCGTAGCCAACTCGCTGGCGGGTATCCGCGCCGGTGCGAGACAGGTGGAGTGCACAATCAACGGCATCGGTGAGCGCGCGGGTAACACGGCGCTCGAAGAAGTGGTTATGGCACTCAAGGTTCGCGCCGATGCATTACCCGGAGCGACCGAAATCAAGACCCGCGAGCTGTACAAAACCTCCCGGTTGGTGAGCGCGGCTACCGGCATTCTGGTTCAGCCCAACAAGGCCATCGTGGGCGCCAATGCGTTCGCGCACTCCAGCGGCATCCATCAGGATGGCGTACTCAAGAACCGCTCAACCTACGAAATCATCGACCCTCAGGATGTTGGAATACCGGCCAACCATATCGTCCTGTCGGCACGCTCAGGGCGCCATGCGCTCAGCCATCGGTTGGAGCAGCTCGGCTACAACATCACCGACGTACCGCTGACCAAGGTGTACCATCGCTTCCTGGAAGTGGCCGATCGGAAGAAAGAGGTCCACGACGAGGACCTTGAAGCGATTGTCGCTGACGTGACGAGTTCGGTGCGCCAAACCTGGAAGCTGGTGAGCATCCAGGTTACGGCGGGCGACACCGCAATACCCACGGCAACTGTCGCCCTTGCGCACTCATCGGGCCGGCACGTGGTGGAGAGCTGCCATGGCGCCGGCGCAGTCGACAGCATCTATCGCGCCATCAACCGGATTGTGGACGCCGATAACGAGCTTATCGAGTTCAGTATCCAGGCGATTACCGGCGGCACCGATGCGCTCGCGGATGTTACGATCCGTGTACGTCGGGCCGATCGCATCTTCACAGGGCGGGCATCCCATAACGACACGCTTGTAGCCACTGCCAGGGCCTATGTGAACGCCCTTAACAGGATGCTGGATCCCTCCGCGGCCGGAGCGCAGCCGAAATCGGTCCATGCGGTCTGATCCTGCGGTTGCGAGATGAGAGTGATGCGCGGCTCGGCTATACGGGCGCCGGCAGCGCGACCATGCCGCTTACCCCAAGCTGGCTGAACCGGCAGCCAAACCGGCGGTCGGCGAGCAGGGGAATGTCCGCGGCAGCCAGTTCACCGTCGATGAAGACGTCGAAGCTCATCGACCGGAAATCGCACTCACATCGAAAGTGTGTCCAGCGCAGAAGTTGACACGCGCCCAGATCATGGTGGTTCGCGACCACGCGGCCGCGGCACAAACCAACAGCGACCAGACTCGTCTGCATGTCGAAGCCGCTTTCGACCCATGGATGCCCAAGGTGCAGTATAGCGCCATAGGTGGCGCTGGTAACCATCAACGATGCCTCAAACGTAAGGTTTCGATCGTGCGGTACGTCTTCGCTGGAGATGGCAAATGAGTCTCCACGAGAGCTGTCGGCATAGCCCAACATCGCCCACGAACCTGGCGGCGAGCCTGGAGCATGCGCCGCGTGAGTGATGTATGCGCTGGCTCCGGGGAAGTAAGGGCGCAGCTGGCGGAGCTCGGACGTGCCTTCCGAGTAGGCGTCGAACGGCTCGTCCAACAGCACCGTGTCGCCAACTGTCAGCCGCAGGTCGTCAACGAAATCGAGCGATCCGCCCTTCTGCAAACACAACTGCAGAATGTGGTTATCACAGGCATTGGCAGCGTTCAACTTGAGCCACTCGAACGGTGCACGCGCGATGGATGACGCGTACTGTGCATCAATGAACGGGCTGAGCCTATCGTAGGCGCGCCACGTCTGGAGCGATGCGAGGCTGCAAGCCTCATTGGCCGAGGGCCGAGAGGCAATGTTTGCCACCGACTTACCCGGCTGCAGCCATGCAAGCCCGCCACACGAGACATGGCCGCTGTCCTGCAGCGAGACGGCAGCCGTGCCCGTTTCAGATGCTGGGATTTCGGCCCACGCCAAACCACCATGGCGCATGACGCGAAGGCGCCGATGGTAGTGCCGGTCAGTTCCGGCCACGACACCCGCCAGGTCCACTGCGTTAGCAGCCAGCACGCGTTTCGCATCCTCGTGGTCGAAGGCGAGCTCGAGTTTGGTGAAGGCCGGCTCCGTGACCGCGATGTGAACCTCCGGTTCAGCAACCTGCTGGTGCGGTTCACTCTCTATCGCCGCGAGCCGCCGCTGGCAGGCTGCGCATACCGTAACATGCTCCTGGAGGATTGCGGTAGCGAGGTCGTCGGGTGATTTGCCGATGGCAAACTGGCTGATCTCGGCATCGGTAAGACACGCATCCGGCACCGCGACAAAGAGATTGCGGAGCACCTCCTGAACATGGACGGGTGCGCGAGCGCTCTCGCGCACCTTCCCGAGGCAGTCCGCGCACTCCTCCAGATGTGCGGCATAAGCGTGCAAATTGGCGACGGAGCCCTGGCGCGTCAACCAGAGTTCCAATTCGTGATCGGTTAAGTGGTCGCTCATCTAGTTTATAAGACTGCTGCCAGCCAAAGTTATCGCTCCCATCCGCGGAGTATCAGCCCATTTCGAATTGCCTGGAGCGCTCTTGCCCGCGCAACAACCAGCTGCTTCTCTGATACGTTGAAGTACTCGGCAAGTTCGTCATCAACGGCCCTGGATCGCGAAATCGTCTTAACACGCGATTCCGGCATGCGGCACAACTCTGAGAGCTCGCGCCATTCCATCACGCCCGTTTCCACCACAAGCAGCCAGCACAGTGGGCTGTGTCCGCCGAGTGCGGCCGCGGCCGCTAGCACCGGTGGCAGGTGGCGGAGTTCCATCGCAGTGGCATCTGCCAGTACCGTGCCAAGCGTTGCGGACGGCGGATCCGGCCCAGGCCATGGCACGGCATCGAGCTGGTCGGTCTGGATGCCGTCCGGGCGCCGCGCATTTGTGTAGAGCCTGACAAGGTCGTTGACAAGTACCGGGCCGACGGCAGTCACAAGCCACGGCACAGAAGCGTTCAAGTCGGTAATGCCGTAATCGTGTCGTGCGAAATACGCTACGGGGTCGCGGAGCGCATCGGACAGGCTGGCTGAGATCGGCGGCTGACAGGCTGCATCACCCGGTGGCGGCGCCAGGCCCGCAGCGCCACATACCCCGTGGCCGGCGACGTCCAGCCAGGTGGCAAGGCACGGGTTGCTGCGGATTGCGTCCAGAATCTGGGCTTTGCACGCTGTCCAACGCGGGTCGGCAAATGTGAGACCATCAATCGCAGCATTGACCCCGCATCTGCGCGCAAACTGTACAATCGATGCGATGCGCCGCGCGGGCGCGTGGTGGTTGAGTGCCAGCAGGCACCGGCAAATGCGGAGGCGCGCATGCGACGTTGCATCGTCCAGTAACCGACTGCTGGTTCCAAGCATCGAGACAGCGCCGGCTTGGACCGCGGCGTCGATGTGTGTGGCGAAGAGGCGCTCTACGGCTCGCTGCCTGCACGCGAAGTCGCTCGCGCTAAGAAGCTGGGCAAGTAAAGGGTCCCACTCGCGATGTGGCATGGATATTGCAGCGATGCCTCCGCGCCCAACGGCAGCACGCACGCGGTGGCGGCTCTTTGCAATTCTAGCACATTAGTTCGGTTGATGGCTTAAGTGGCGTGCCCTTCCGTTGAGATGCGAGGCATGAGTGCGGAGATCGTAGAGGTGCTAGCGACACAACAGGCGGCACCGCGCACCGCGCGGGGCGGCCGGAACGCATCGGCGCATTCGCTTCACTTCGGATTGCATTGGCCTGCTGATGCCGCTCTTGAGCCTCCTTACGTTCGAAAAACCACCCGAACTCACCGACGGCTCCAGAGGGTCAAAAATGGCCCGTTTGCCGGTGGGCGGACCGAAGCCTTACCGAGCTCGCTACGGGTGCCCGGGAACCGAGATAAACAGCCGGGGCGGAGAGATCGTCTTGAGGCCCTCCTGGCTCAGCATACTAACCTCCATCAGCGGAGCGCCGACCACTCGCAAACCGTCGTACGAGAACGGTATCCCACTGCCGCCAGTGAAGTGGTACGGTGCACTTTGCAAGCCGGTCAGCTCGAGCGCCTGCTGCAGCGTAAGCTGCCGGCGGAATATCACCGCCATATCCCACATAGGGTAACCTCGCCGGACCTTCGGCTCGTAGAAGCTCGCGATCACTTCAACCACGGCGTTGTGGCCCTTGAACACATAGTATTGTTGCGGCAGCGTCTTTATCGGCTTGCCAAGGTACCGCTCGACCGTGCTCCGGTTCTGGCCAACAACGCGCAGCAGCGAAAACGGTTTGTCGGCAGGCTTATGGCCGACAACACGCACCCGCGAAAACGGCTTGTGGGCAGGCTCATGGCCGGCTGGGCCGGGCCGTGGGACTGCCCCGAGGCTAGCGTTGTTGCAGCCGATCGACAAGACGGCGGAAGCGCATGCCAGCGCCATCGTGAACTGACGTAGAGGCGCGCGTGACCCGGCGACTAGCTTCCGATCGACGGCGGTCGCGGCGATCCGAACCGGTGCGTCTCTTCGAGATAATCTGTTCGGGCCGTTTGTGTAGGATCTCATCGTTCTGGCCTTTCCGTGCTTGAGCCCACCGAAAGACGATCGTCGTCTCCTAATCCTAACGCTGGACCCCGGCTGCAGATCACAACATTTTCGACTTTACCGCCGCAGACAAGCCCGTCGGTCAGCCGCTAGCCGCCTCTCAAGGATGAGCGGACAGACCGGTCCGAAGCGACATGGGCGTCGTCCTTACCGAGCTCGCTACGGGTGCCCGGGAACCGAGATAAACAGCCGGGGCGGAGAGATCGTCTTGAGGCCCTCTTGGCTCAGCATACTAACCTGCATCAGCGGAGCGCCGACCACTCGCAAACCGTCGTACGAGTACGATATCCCATTGCCGCCACTGAAGTGGCACCGTGCACTTCGCAAGCCGGTCAACTTGAGCGCCTGTTGCAGCGTAAGCTGGCGGCGGAATACCACGGCCATATCCCACATACGGTAGCCTGGCCGGACCTTCGGATCGTCGAAGCTCGCGATCACTTCAACCACGGCGCCGCGGCCCTTGAACACATAGTATTGTTGCGGCAGCGTCTTAATCGGCTTGCCAAGGTACCGCTCGACTGTGCTCAGGTTCTGGCCGACAACGCGCTGCAGCGAAAACGGTCTGTTGGCAGGCTTATGGCGGGCTGCGTGCGACTTAACGTGCCGGACCTGCCCGTGCGCGTGGCGCGCCCGGTGGTGCTGCTGCGAGGTCGGCTGTGCGGCGATTGCGGCGGCAAAGAGCAGGAGCATCGCGAGCACGAGTGCGAGTGCGCCGAGAACCCGGGGCAGTGATGCCGGGTCCGTGCTGAACGCCACCCTCCGATTGAATTTCATTTCGGGTACCTCGTTGAACTGTCGGACAGTGTATTAACGCTGGACCCCGGCCGCGGATCACAACATTTTCGACTTTATCGCACCATACAAGGCCATGAGTCGGCCGCGAGCCGGCGCCAACGCGAAGAATGCGATTTACAAATCGATTTGCTGTGGCGGACCACTATCCCGTATCCCGGCTGTTCGCCATATTCACCGGTCGCTCGTGCCGGTGTATCGCATTGCGACGATCGACCGGCCGATTTTCAACCGGGATGGCTCTCGGTAGCGTCGGACCCATCGCACGGATACGTGATAGTCGTGCCGTCTACGTGCGCAAACGAACGCAGCACGTGAAGTTGCGGTTTCAATGGACCGATAATGTGCTCCACGGTGATGCCTCGCACTGTCAGAGCATCGGCGATCAGCGATCTGTGGCAGCGCCAGGGCACCGCTTCGGAGCACACGAGCGCGGAGCGCCGGCTTCCCACCTGCTCAAGCATCGCCCGCAGGCTAGCGTCAAATCCGGGAGTCATCATGGCGTCCGCGTATCCACGAAACGACACGTTTCGCCAGCCCATGTTCGGTGAATCAGGCGCCGGACGGCGCCACCCACCGAGGTCCGGTGCTGCCAGGTAGCCAATAGCCGCGGCCCGGAGCGACTCGGAAAGTGCGTCGGCGTTGAACTGTGGGTTGTGCCGCGACCGCGGTACGGTGCGTACATCCACCAACAACTCTACGGCGTGATCCTGCAGCAGTGACAGAAACGCTTCGATTGTCCGGTCTGAGTGACCAATCGTAAAGACGTGTGTTGGCGTCGGCACGCCTACCGCCCTTTCTGGCAAGCTGCTGCGCAGAGCAGTTTGGCGAATGGTTGAGCAACGGTGACGTTCACTTCCGTTCCCACCGCGCCGGTCACCCCTCTCGCGCGTGCCGTTGCTTGCGGTATCGCCGGATCAGCGCGTTGGTTGAACTGTCGTGCACCGGCTCCGGCTCTCCCGCTCCCTCAAGCTCTGGAATGATCCGCTGCGCCAGTACCTTTCCAAGCTCCACTCCCCATTGGTCAAACGAGTCGATGCCCCAGATTGCGCCCTGAGTGAAAACACTATGCTCGTAGAGCGCCACCAGCTTGCCCAGCGCCTCCGGCGTAAGCCGATCGAGAAGCAGAGTGTTCGTCGGTCGGTTGCCCTCACAGGTTCGATGCGGCGCCAGCCAGGCGGGCGTGCCCTCGCCTTCCACCTGCTCAGTCGTCTTGCCGAAAGCAAGCGCCTCGGCTTGAGCGAACACGTTCGCCACAAGTATGTCGTGGTGCCGACCGAGCTGGATGAGCGGCTGGCTGAATGCGATGAAATCGCACGGTATCAGCCGCGTTCCCTGGTGGATCAGTTGGTAGAACGAGTGCTGGCCGTTGGTGCCCGGTTCGCCCCAGTAGATCGGCGATGTATTGGTCGTAACGGCCGAACCGTTCATCGTCACGTGCTTGCCGTTGCTCTCCATGGTGAGCTGCTGGAGGTAGGCGGGAAATCGCTTCAGATACTGCTCATACGGCAAAACGGCTGCGGTCTCGGCGCCAAAGAAGTCGTTGTACCAAATCGCCAGCAGTCCCATCAGCACCGGCAGATTTCGCTCGAACGGCGCCGTGCGGAAATGCTCATCCATCAGGTGAAAGCCGTGCAGCATGGCACGGAAATGCACGTCACCCACGGCGATCATGGTGGAGAGACCAATTGCCGAGTCCATGGAGTATCTGCCGCCAACCCAATCCCAGAAACCAAACATATTGGCGGTGTCGATGCCGAACTTCGCCACCTCATCCGCGTTGGTCGATACGGCGACAAAATGGCGCGCAACAGCCGCATCCTGCTTGAGAGAGGCCAGGCACCAGTCGCGCGCGGTGTGCGCGTTCGTCATCGTCTCCAGCGTTGTGAATGTCTTGGATGAAATGATGAAGAGTGTCTCCTCGGCGTCGAGATCGTGCGTGGCTTCGGCGAAATCCGTGCCGTCAACATTGGAGACAAAGCGGAAGGTCAATTCCCGCTGGCTGTAATGCCTCAGCGCCTCGTAAGCCATTACAGGACCAAGATCCGAGCCGCCGATCCCAACATTCACGACATTCCGGACTGGCCGTCCTGTATGGCCCTTCCACTGACCGGAACGGATGCGGTCCGCGAAGTTCGCCATCTTTTCCAGCACGGCATGAACCTGCGGCACAACATCCACGCCATCCAGGTGAATCTGCTCGCCGGCCGGCGCGCGCAGCGCCACATGCAGCACCGCTCGGCCCTCCGTAACGTTGATCTTGTCGCCGCGAAACATCGCCTCGATGTGAGAACGCAGACCGCGCTCGCCGGCGAGCTGAAGCAGCAGTCTGATCGTGTTATCGGTGACGCGATTCTTGGAATAGTCGAGGTAGATGCCCAGGTCGTTGAGCATCATGCGCTCACCGCGAGTCAGGTCGTCAGCGAAGAGGTCGCGCAGGTGCACGTTCTGCAGCCTGGCAAATTCGCCTTCCAGCGCGCGCCACGCCGCGCAGTCTGTGAGCGTCGTATCTCCGGTGGTCACGTCGATTCCTCCTGCTCTCGCAATCCAAAATGACTCGTCGAGGCAGTGCGCGACGTAGCAGGCTTGCGAGAAGTCCTACGAGTGCGCCTTCGGATCGGCCGGCTTCTCTTCGTGCCCGCCAAACTCGAATCGCAGTGCGGAGAGCACTTTGTCGCCGAAGTCGGCCTCTCCGCGCGAACTGAATCGCTCAAACAGGGCGGTGGTGAGTACCGGCGCCGGAACCGATTCGTCGATCGCTGCCAGGATCGTCCAGCGCCCCTCACCAGAGTCCGAGACGCGTCCGGCGAAACCCGACAAATCGTGGCTCTTCTGCAGGGTGATGGCCGTGAGGTCCAACAGCCAGGATCCAATGACACTGCCGCGGCGCCATACCTCTGTGATATCCGGCAAGTTCAGGTCATACGCGTACAACTCGGGGTTGCGCAGCGGCGTGGTTTCGGCATCGGCGGTCTGTTGATTCTTGCCGACGTTGGCGTGGCGAAGGATGTTGAGCCCTTCCGCATAAGCCGCCATGATGCCGTATTCGATGCCGTTGTGAACCATTTTGACGAAGTGGCCGGCTCCAGTCGGACCGCAGTGAAGATAACCGCGGTCTGCTGTTCCGTCGTTACTCGTCCGCCCCGGCGTTGGTGGGGCTGAGTCGATGCCAGGCGCCAGGCTGGCGAAGATCGGGTCAAGTGCCTTCACGGTGGCGGCATCTCCACCAATCATAAGGCAATACCCGCGCTCGGCTCCCCAAATGCCCCCGCTGGTGCCCACATCCACATAGTGGATGCCGCTCTTCGCCAGCGCCTCAGCCCGCCGGATGTCGTCGTGGTAGTACGAGTTGCCTCCGTCGATCACGATATCACCGACCTCAAGCAGGGGAGTCAGCGCCTGGAGGGTCTCATCTACCACAGCGGCCGGCACCATCATCCAGATCGCCCGCGGCTTGCTCAGCTTTTGAATGAAATCTGGAAGTGAGGAACTGCCGACTGCCTTCTTCTCCACCAGCGCCTGCACCGCGGCCGGCTGCATGTCGTAAACCACGCATCGATGCCCGGCTGCTATCAGTCGCTCCACCATAAAGGAGCCCATCCTGCCGAGCCCAATCATACCAAGTTCCATAGTTAGTTCTCGCTATCACAACCGATGTGCCCGCCGGTTCCTCCGCCAGGCCGTCGGGCCACCGCCGGCCCTCGAGCATCAGACGGCAATCGACGGGTAATAGTATAATCCCTCATCCGCTCCCACTGCCGCCCCACGGCCGGATGCATCTGCCTGACGCGGCGTGCGGTTAAGGTACTTTGCCTTACTCTTATGCCCGCGGCGCAGTACCAAAACCCCAGATCGGACGATTTGGTCCTGCCCAACAATACCCGCGGGCAGCCGAGCGCAAACGACTAACGCCGGGCGCCGTACGAGCGCTACCCAGACTAACCGCGCGGGTTATCGTGCCGGGTCAACCGTAAGCAGCAGCGTCTGAAGTTCCGCTGGCGTCGTGCATATCGATGTTGCGCCGGCAGCTTTGAGTTCCGGCGCGCGTCCGGCGCCCCATGTTACGCCGATGGCATGGACGCCGGCCGCGTGTGCCGCCTGCATGTCGTACACGGTGTCTCCGACGTACGCTGTGCCCGTGGCCGAGCAACTCAGCCGCGACATCGCCAGAAGGATTCCATCGGGCGCCGGCTTCGGATGCTGGATGTCGTCGGCGGTTATCGTAACGTCCACGGCGTCGCCAAGTTTGAGGCACGGCAGGGTCATCGCCGCCTCCACATGGTTCTTCGAAGTCACCAGGCCGAGATTCGCGCCGGCGCTGCGGGTCTCACGCAGTATGGCGATTACCGAAACAATGGGGCGCTCGCGCTGGCGGCCCGCGGTGTAGTATCGCAGAAACTCCGCCTCCACCTCCGCTGCTGTCGTACCGAACGCTTCCGGATCGCCGTATTCGCCGACTTGCCGGCGCAGTGGCAGGCCGATCAACGCTTTAAGCTCCTCATCCGACGGGTGTCGGTTGAAAAACCTGGCGTACATGTGCCGCAGCGAATCGACCAGCAGCGCCGTGGTATCGAGCAGCGTTCCATCTACATCCCAGAGAACTGTTTCAAATGAGCAGCGGATTTCGTGGGGTCGCGCAGGTTTATACAATGTCGACTTCGTGCACGCCACGATGAACAGCGCCGATGATGTAGGCCGACTCACCCACGCTGTTGAGGCGATGTGCGAGTGCGGGCGCCTGGTCGGCAGGCAATACGAGAGCAAACCCTATACCCATGTTGAACGTTCGAAACATCTCGGCGTCGGGTACATTGCCTCGCTGCTGGATGAGCCCGAAAATCGGTGGTATCGGCCAGCTCCGCCGTTCCACCGTCACGCTGCAGTCAATTGGCAAAACGCGCGGAATGTTCTCGTAAAAGCCGCCACCGGTGATATGCGCCATGGCCTTGATATCAAACTCCGCCAGCAGGGGCAGTACGGCGCCGGCATAACATCGGTGCGGCATCAACAGCTCGTCCGCAAGCGTCTGGCCCAAAGCGGCCACATGATCATTTGGCGCCATCGGATCCGTATCGCACTCCAGTAGCACGCGACGCGCTAGCGAAAAGCCGTTGGTGTGCAGTCCGCTGCTGGCAATGCCAACCACCGTGTCTCCAGGTTCAACGCGGCGTCCATCCACGATCCGGCTCCGCTCGACAATGCCTACGATACAGCCGGCCACGTCGTACTCGGCCTCCGTGTACATTCCCGGCATCTCGGCAGTTTCGCCACCCAACAGCGCGCAGCCGGCTTCCCGGCACGCGGCGCTGAGGCCCGTCACTACGTCGATAACGATGGCCGGGCTGAGGTGCGAGGTGGCAAAGTAGTCCAGAAAGAACAGCGGGCGCGCGCCCTGCACCAGAACGTCGTTCACGCAATGATTCACCAGGTCTCGCCCGATGACTTCGTTCCGGTTAAGCGCCGCCGCAATCTTTACCTTGGTACCCACACCGTCAATGCTGGAGACCAGTACGGGCTCCTGCATCCCCATGAGTCCGGCCATGGAGTACATGCCGCCGAAACTGCCCACATCGGTAAGCACCTGCGGCGTATAGGTGCTGCGGACGGAGTCGCGCATGCGCAAAACGGCCTGATTGGCCGCATCGATGTTTACGCCGGAGTCCTGATAGGTTGTGTAACTGTCTGGCATGGGAGCTTGCTGGTCAGACCGCGGCATGAGCCGGGGTTTCCGCATCCTCGTCCACGTCCTCGTCCGAAGCAGGCGGCGGAGTCAACATCATTTTCGACAGCTTGATGTCCTGGGGAATGGCCAGTGGGTACTTGCCATCGAAGCAGGCTCGGCAAAACTTATCCCGGTTCAAGCCCACGGCGTCCACAGCGCCTTGTAGTGAGAGGTAGCCCAGGCTTGTGGCACCTATGGCTTGCCGGATCTCTTCCACGGTGTTGCGCGCTGCGATCAACTCATCCTGGTTCGCCATGTCGATGCCGTAGTAGCAGGGAAACCGTACGGGTGGGGCCGTAATGCGAACGTGAACTTCCTTGGCGCCGGTCTCAAATAGCAGTTTTACCAATTTTCCGGTCGTGGTACCACGCACAATCGAGTCGTCCACCATCACGATCGATTTGCCTTCGATCACCTCGGGTATGGGCGTGTACTTCATCATCGCGCCCTGGTCGCGCATATAGGGGCTGGGCTGGATGAAAGTGCGCTGGATGTACCGGTTCTTGATAATGCCTTCGCTGTAGGGTATTCCGCTGCTCTCGGCATAGCCCAGCGCAGCCGGTATGCTGGTATCCGGCACCGGAATCACGATGGCGTTCTCGCGAGGCGCCGGATGCTGCTGTGCCAGGGCGCTCCCCATCCGTTTGCGCACGAGCTGGAGCCGCTTGTCGTAGATTTTGGAGTCGGGACGCGCAAAGTAGATGAACTCAAAGAGGCAGGTTGCGTGGTGCGCCGGGTCGGGCGGCAGGGTATTTGAAGCCTCGCCTGGACCGATGACGTAGATCTCACCGGGCTGTACCTCGCGCATGTATGTGGCGCCGGTGGGCTTTAGCGCGCACGTCTCGGATGCGATAACGCAGGGAACGCCGCTGATCTGCCCCAGGCACAGAGGTCGCACACCGTACGGGTCCCGTACGCCGACCAGAGTGTCGCCGGCAAGTACGGTGAGCGAGTATGCGCCCTGCAGCCTGGGCATGGCCTCTCGAACGGTCTCGGCGATGTCGCCCTTGTGAAGACATGCCAGCAACTGGGCAATCACCTCGCTGTCGTTCGTGCTGGTGAATTGGACGCCGGCAGTTGTCAACTGCGATTTGAGTTCGGCCGAATTGATCAGGTTGCCATTGTGCGCCAGCGCGATATCGCCGTAATCGGTGTGGCACACCACGGGCTGTGCGTTGCACAGATCGCTGGAGCCTGTGGTGGAGTAACGCGTATGCCCAATAGCGGCATCACCCTTGAGGCTTCCAATCGTTCGTTCATCGAAGACCTGCGTGACGAGGCCCATCGCTTTGTGTACAGCAATGGTGCGGCCGGCGGACACGGCGATACCGGCGCTTTCCTGGCCGCGATGCTGAAGCGCGAAGATACCGAAAAAGGCGATTCGTGCGACGTCTTCGCCGGGCGCCCGGATCCCAAAGACGCCGCATTCCTCATGTGGCCTGTCAGACACTAGCGTGCCCCCACACATTCCGACGCCGACGTCGGCGCCTGCGCACGTATCATCATCGCCGGAATCGCCCGGCGCCATACTGCCTGCATCTGCGATACGGCGCAATCGAAAGCCGTCTGTGCTCCGATTGCTACCCGCAGGACTTCACCGCCAACCGTACCGATCCACTCTACGACTATGCTGTGCGCTTCGCCAAGTTGCTGCAATCGCGCAAGTCCTGCTTCGTTCTTCAAGCTTACGATGACCCGGCCGGAATTCTCGCCGAACAGCCGTGCGGCTACCGAAGTCTGAGCCGGCTCCGGCCTCAGCACAACCGCTGCTCCAACCCTGCCCAGCATGCAGCACTCTGCCAGGGCAACTGCCAGACCCCCACTGGAGCAGTCGTGGCACGAGGCGAACAGGGCCTCGGCGTGCCCCGCCACCAACAGTTCGAATAGCCGGCGTTCCGCCTCCAGATCGATCAAAGGGAGCGGACCGCCCTCGTCGCCGCAGATCACGCTGCGATACTCGCCGCACGACACCGGGCCGGCGCCGGCTGGGAAAGCGCTCACCAGCGCCAGCTGGCCACCATTGTCACCGCGCTGGAATGCCGCGCCGACCGCTCGGTCCGGGTTCGCCAGGATTCCCACCATGCCGATCACCGGCGTCGGCCAGATAGGCTCACCGGCGGTCTCGTTGTAGAAAGATACGTTGCCCGACACTACAGGTATGCCAAATGCCTCGGCAGCTGTGGCGATTCCATCCACGGCGCTGCGAAATTCCCAGAATCGGGCCGGTTCCTCAGGGCTAGCGAAGTTGAGGCAGTTGGTAAGGCCAGCGGGCCGGGCGCCGGCACAGGCCACGTTCCGGGCCGCCTCGGCTACCACCAGTTGCGCGCCGATGAACGGATCGGTGCGACACCAGCGCGAGTTACCGTCGATGCTCAGCGCAATCCCTTTTTCGGACCCGCGAAGCGCCAGCACCGCGGCATCGCTGCCCGGAAGCTCAACCGTTTGCGTTTGAACCGACCGATCGTACTGGGTATGTACCCACTCCTTGGAGGCTCCATTTGCCGATCCGAGGAGCTGCAGCAGGGCCGATCCGCAGGTGAGCGCACCGGAAGCGTCATTCTCTCCAGCCGCGCAGAGTGGCTCCGGGACTGGTCGCGGCGCCGACTCGATCGGTGGGCGCTCACGCACCTCCAGGTGGTACACCGGGCAGTTGTCGGTGAGGGCTTTGGCCGGAACCTCGGCAGCGATCGCCCCGGCGTCGAGGATGCGCACAACTCCATCAGTCGTGACGTGGCCGATCACCGCCGCGTGCAGGCCCCATCGCTCGAACACGCTGAGCACTTCGCGCTCTCGCCCGCGCTGCGCTACGCAAAGCATGCGCTCCTGCGATTCCGACAGCATGATTTCGTAGGTCGACATCGATGGGTCCCGTAACGGAACCAGCCGCACGTCGATCTCTATTCCAACATCGGCCCTGGCAGCCATTTCGCTGGTGGAGCAGGTGAGTCCGGCAGCGCCCATATCCTGGATTCCGGTAATGGCTCCTGTTGCCAGGGCTTCGAGCGTCGCCTCGATCAGCAACTTCTCAAGAAACGGGTCGCCCATCTGCACATTCGGCCGTCGCGACTCGCTGCCCTCATTCAGCTCGGTGCTGGCAAACGTAGCCCCGTGGATACCGTCACGGCCCGTGGCGCTGCCCACGTAGATCACGGGGTTGCCGGTGCCGGTAGCGGCAGCTTTCGCCAGGTTCCGCAGCGGCACGACGCCAACCGCCATAGCGTTTACCAACGGATTGCTGCGGTAACACGGGTGAAAGTGCGTCTCACCGGCCACGGTCGGTACACCAACACAGTTGCCGTAGTGACCAATGCCTGCTACCACGTTCTCGAACAGATAACGGCTTCGTGCGTCGTCCAGATCACCGAACCACAGCGAGTTGAGGATCGCTACCGGCCGAGCGCCCATCGTGAAGATGTCTCGCAAGATGCCACCGACGCCGGTTGCCGCGCCCTGGAACGGCTCGACCGCGGAGGGGTGGTTGTGCGACTCCACCTTGAAAACGATCCCCAGATCCTTATCCAGTGCGATGTGCCCGGCGTTTTCCAGCGCGCCGGCCGCCTGTGCCTCGCGGTACTGGCGGAAGCGTGAAAGAATCGGCCGCGAATACTTGTATCCGCAGTGCTCCGACCACATCACGGCAAACATACCGAGTTCCGTTTGGGTAGGCTCGCGGCCAAGCGTTTGCAGAATTGACGCGTACTCGCCGTCGTTCAGGCCCATTTCGCGCCAAACCGTGTCGGCGGTGATCAATGGCCCGGTTCCGTTGGCGCTCCGCAGAACGCCGAGGCAAGCGCCTGAAAGATCAGCCTGCCATCAGCGGAGCCGAGAAAGATGTCGGTGGCGCGCTCGGGATGAGGCATCATGCCGAGTACATTGCCGCCCTCATTCACGATCCCTGCGATGCAGTCCAACGAGCCGTTAGGATTTGCAGGAGCGTATTCGTCGGTCTCCGCCGCGTAACGGAAGATAATCTGATGGTGGCGCTGCAGCCGCTCCAGCGTGGCCGCGTCGCAATAGTAACGGCCCTCGCCGTGGGCAATCGGTATGCTGAGCGTCTGCCCTTCGCGATAAGTGTGGGTAAACGGCGTGTTCGCGTTCTCCACGCGGAGCGTTACCGGGCGGCAGAGAAACTTGCAGCCGATATTCGCCACCAGCGCGCCAGGCAGGAGGCCGGCTTCGCACAGCACCTGAAAACCGTTGCAGATGCCCAGTACATACCGCCCGCGCTCCGCGTGCTGCCGCACCGCATCCATAACGTTCGCAAATCGCGCAATCGATCCAGGGCGCAGGTAGTCGCCATACGAGAAGCCGCCCGGCAAGATCACCACGTCAAATCCGTCCAGATCGGCAGTGGCGTGCCACACGTAGGTCGCTTCGCACTGCGTGGTCCGTTTGACGGCGTAGACGGCGTCCTGGTCGCAGTTAGAGCCCGGAAACCGTATCACGGCGAAGCGCGGGCGCCTGCCAACGCCAACGTGAACGTCCCTGGTGGCGGCCAGGGTCATCGCACTACCTCGATCGAGTACTCCTCAGTCACCGGGTTCGCAAGCAGCTTGCCGCACATCTCCGCGACCACCGGTTCAATCGCGCCATCTTCCTCCAGGTGCAGCACAATGACTTTGCCGATGCGAGCCTCCTGAACACCTAAAAAGCCCAGTGCCTGCAGCGCGTCGCGCGTTGCGCGGCCCTGGGCGTCCAGTAGGGCGGGCTTTAGAGTGACAGTGATGCGGACCTCAATCATAGGGCAGCTTCAGTCCTTCGCCTTGTCACACCGTCTGGTGGCGCTGCCTGGCCGCGTCGCCACCATTTCGAGTCGATCGATAACCGCCTGGGCGGGGGCGCCCGTTATCTGCACCAGTTTGCGGCGTGAAGTCCGGCCGCTGACTATGCGTGCCGCGGAGGCCGCCACGCCTGCCGCCTTTGCCAGGACCCGAATGAGAGCTTCATTGGCGGCGCCGTCGGATGGGGCGGCGCGCACGCGGACCTGTACTTCGCCGTCGATAATGCCGCTTACCGCGTCCCGGTCCGCTTTCGGAGTCAATCGTACCCGTATCACAGCCGTTTCGTCTATCGGGCCGCGACCCTCCACGGGCCTCAAATCCGTGCGACCATCAGCGCCAGAGCCATCGCGTTGTACAAACCGTGCGTACACATGCTCGCCCACGTGCTGCCCGTTCTCTCGCGGCACCAGCAGAACATCGCGCCAATCGCCGCCATGGGCAGCAGGCTGTATGGAATGTTGGGGTGAACCAGGGCGAACGCCAGCGACGTGATCACGGTGGACCACCCGGCAGATGCGCGGCGGCGTAAGTGACCGTAGATGAGTCCGCGAAAAAAAAGCTCTTCAATCACCGGCGCAGCTACGCAGATCACCAGCACCGCAAGCGCCAGCGATGCCCCATGCGATGCGCGCACCATCCGGATGGCCGCAGTGCGCTGCTGTGGCATGCCGGCGGCATGCTCCGCCGCATACAGCGCTCCGGCCGCGACAAAGGCTCCAACCGCGGCCGCCGGCACCGTGAACAGGCTCCGACCATCTAGTGGCCGCAAGCCGAAAAGGCGAGACCCCGGCCTCAGACGACCCGCTGGAGCGCTCATCAGGATTGCAGCTGCGGAGCCTGCGACAGCCGCCTGCGCAACCACCAACCGCACCCACATGCCGGCGCGTATCACACCAGGCACTGCCTGCGCAGTGCCGGCCAGCAGTTGTGGCGCAACCAGATACCATGCCACGGCTGCCAGCACAAGCGATGTGGGCATTCCGCCGTCGGACCGCCCAGCTTCAAGGTTCATCAGGTTCGCGGCTAACGCAGCAGACTTGCCACGTACTGAAGCAGTAAAACCACAAGCAGAGGCGAGATATCGAAACCGCCCAAAAGGGATGGCGGAATGAGGGATCGGATCGGATCGAGAATCGGATTGCAGATCGTGCGCAGCGTACGCACGACGGGATTGTACGAGGAAATACGGGCGCCGAAGCAGATGAGCGTCTCAAGCACACAGTACACAATCATCAGCAGCACGAACAGCTGAATGACTTCGGCAACTAGGTATCCTGGCGACATTACGTTACCGTGCCGATCCGGAGTTTATGTGCGCTTCGGCCTTCCGCAGCAGCACCGGCGCTACCTTGTCATCCGGATAGGTCTTGGCCGCGTGCGCATAACACACGGCAGCCTGTTTCCAGTTTCCGAGCCGCTCATACGCATGCGCCAGCATGTGCCACGTAGCCCACGGACACTTGAACTTTACGGCGTGCTGGTAGTACGGCAGCGCCAACCTGGGATTGTGGTTGTTGATCAGATAGTGCTCGCCCAGTGCGTCGTACATTCCGTAGTCGTTGGGGTTGGCCTTCAGGCCGCGTTTCAGTGCCGCGATGGCCGCTGCGTTCCGGTCGGTGCTCCACAGGTAGTACGATTCGTCGGAGTAGATGCCTTCCATGTGGGGTTCGGCCTGATTGATCACGTAGCTGAGGTTGATCAGATGGCTGTACTCGCCCGCATGAAAGTGCCGATCACGAAACAGATAGATGTCATCGATGGCGCGTGCGAGAACCGCGTTAGAGACCTGCTGCTGCGTCAGTGGCTTTGTAGAGGGCTTCGGAGGTGGTGGCGCTTTCGGCGCCGGCTTGCCGCTGAAGATGGGTAACTGCGGCCTCGGGCGAGCCTGAGCATAGCCACGAACGGCAGACAGGCTGAATATCGTGCACATCGCAGCGGCCGCGACGATACCGAGATTCCGCTGGCAGTATGTAAGGTTCATGCGAGCTTCCCGCCCTCCAAACCGATCCGGACGCGTTTTCGATATATACATTACCTGCCGTAGCGCGTTGTTTGCGCCCGGCAGGGCGTCGGCGCTGCGCAAACGGCCCCTTGCCGCACAGGCATCTAACGCCACGCCCGTGTCACTCTGAACACACAGCGAGTCTGCGAGCATCGTGGAAGAGCCTCAATGCTTCTGCCTGCGGCTCCCGCAGCGTCGTCCTCCAGTGTGCCGAGGCCGAGGCGCCCGGGGCAATGGGTCTCGCTGGTTCCGGTTCCGGTTCACGATGACAGCCGCCTCCGAACCAGCCACGGCCTCGTCGCCGCGCCAGGCAGCCGGTCAAAAACGCGACGAAACCGATGCAGGAATCCGGCGTGGCGCCGGGAAATTGCCTTGCATCGCTCGCGCATCGTGTTCGATGGACTGGGGCAACAGGCACTGAGGTCGCAATCGTGGCATGCGAAGCCAAGGGAGCGCCCGGCGGTAGGGGACCGTTCACCCGATCACCTGGCTGGTGCACCGCATTCACTTCGATAGGTGTGATGTTGTGCTGTTCCGCAGGCTGCCGGGCCCCGCAGGGCCCTCGCGCGGTCGCGACTCTCGTCTTCCCGGATGACCAACCTCTGAACGCCGTGGCGCTCGCGTTTTCGCCCGACGGGAGCCGCCTTGCCGCGATGGGCAAGCGGGGTCTGTACGTCTGGAATACAGATTCTTGGGCCGCACCGGATAACTTCTCCGTACCGCGCGCGGCCCGGACGATCGGGTACCTGCTCAACTGCGTAACCTTTCGGGGGGACCAACGCGTCTTGACTTTCGGCTCTGCGGGAGCAATAATAGACCTGAATGACGGGGCGGCCGACGTTGCGCCATCGAGCCCTCCGAGCGGCGTAGAATTGGAATCTCTGTCGCCCGACGGTAGGCTGGCCTTTTGTCGCGTGCAAGCCGGCCACTGCGCGGTTTACACGGTGCTCGGCTGGCGCCGGCTGGCCGATTTAATGAGCACGTCCGGCCGGACCGCCAGGTGCTTCGGTGTCTTCTCGCCCGATTCCCGGACTCTGGCTGTCGGTTGCCTTCACGGACCCACCGCTGTATACCGGGTCGCGCCGTGGCGCCGGATCGAGATGAATCGTCGCGCCTCGTTGACTCCGTTATCGGTGTCGCCTGACAGCCGCCTAATTGCTGGGATCGACCATCAACGCATCGTGGTCTATGACGTTGCCACCGGCAAGCGCGCCGCCGGCTCCGCCCGGCTGCCCGTGCTATACAACTGGCTCGTCACGCCCGGATTCGCCCGTGGCAGCCGGTATTTGATCGTCCCCGGACGCGATCACGGCATCCAATTCTGGTCAACCCGGACTTGGCGCGTGCGGTTCACGGTTGAAACGACCCATCCCATTGAGTATGTCGCGTATTCTCCTGCGACCAACACATTCGCCGCGATCTGTGACGGCGGTGTCCGCGTGTGGGCTCTCTGACGTGAGCTCGCCCCGGCACAGACTTCCGCCTCGCCGGAACTACAACCGATACCTGCAGCTACAAGGCGTTTGGCGTCGAGCTGCAAGGCGGCTCCGGAACCGTGAACCCGTACCGGTATGAGGGGCTTTTCGGCTACTACCGCGATGCGGCAGACTGGATGTATGTGAGGGCACGGTGGCTGGATGGGATGAATGGGAGGTGAGCGGGTGTGGATCCGATGTGGCAGGATGAGGCAAGGTATGTGTATGTCCGTTGCGGCCCCGCACTGCTCGCCGACGCTAGCGGCGAGCAGTGCCCGGGCCGCGTCGTGGATTGCCCATCTGATTGTTCCGTGCAAAACGCGCTGAAATCGGCCTGCCACTGCACGCACAAGCTCAGCCGTTCCGATGTCGCTTACATTAATAGTTGTTTATGGAACGGAGGGCCGCACCATCAATGGCCAGGTCAATGTCCGGCGATCACGCCCGCACAATTAGCATGTATGAAAGCGGCATGCGATTGCGTGACCATAGTCTGTTGCGGCGCGTGCAATGTAGACGGGCCTCCGGATCCGGCATGCGCCAATTGCGCCACGGATCCTAACTTTATCCATTGCGCCTTTACCCTCGGTAATTCCGGCCAATGCGGGCGTATCTACCGGTGCTACCCGGACATAGCGGCGAATCCCACTCGGTGCCGGAATCTTCCTATCCCGGGAATCGGCGGCGTGATTCTCCACGAGCTCGGCCACCACTGCGGATACAACCACGACGATGGCTGCAATAACCTGCTGGCACAATGCTTGGGGCGTGCATGCCGTGGGAGGTGATCGTGCGGTGTCGACGCTTCGCGTATCCCGGGCTGTGTGTGCGGCGACAGTCGCGCTGTGTCTCGCATGCGGCCGTGGCCCGACAAGGACTTTCAGAGCGGGCGCCCTCGCACCCGCCCGTCAACTCCGGAGCGTTTTCCGCTTCCGAGCCTCTGACACCGGCCCAGACCTCACCTGGCTTTCGTCCGATCAATTTATCTACGACACCTACGGGTCCGGACTGATGCTCGTGGATTCGCTCAACGGGCACTCCCGCGTCTTTCTCGGCGAACGGGGCCTTGGAGCCCGCGACGTGGAGGCGACTCACTTCGGCGCGTACCCGCTTGAGCTTACCGGTGCGGCGCACGGGGCCAGGACCGCTATTCTCTGCGTGGTCGCCTCGCCGAACAGTCCAAGAGAGACCGTTCTGGTCATCTCAGCTTCCGGTCGCGTTTTAGGTCGCCGTTCGCGTCAAGGCGGTATGTTCGCCTACCCGGCCGGTTCGCGCTGGCTTGGATTCGAGGCTGACCCGCCTACCGACTCGGTCACACACCGCCGTGCCTACATCGCGGACAGTCGTTGTCGTGTAACACCTATTCGCAGCAGTTTGTCCGTACGGGGTGAATGGGCGCTGCAGCCCGAACCAAACGCTCCGCCGAAAGGTGTCCGCCTTGCCGAGATTACAGCGGGTTGGCGCTTCCGGACCGCCACGGTATCGCCGCTGATGCTGGCCGACGGTGTCCTGCTTCGTCGCGGAGCCAGCTGGTCCGCCCATCTGCCGACGGGATACGGCGGGCTTTTAGACGCCATTAGCCCCGACGGGCGCACGCTTGCAATCCTCGCGCAGCGGAAGTTCCCGAGGGCGGCGGGCAGCACGCCACGGCCCGAGGAGGGCCCGCCTACTGAGTTGACTCTGTGGCTGGCGCAGGCCGCTTCGCCTGCAGCGGTCATGGTCGGCGGACTCCGCTGTGCTGTGGGTTACGCTGGTTTCCCGCGGCCGTTCTTTAACCCGGGCAACTTGGAGTGGCTGCCGGATGGCTCTGCCGTGACGTTCACTGCACAGCGACAACTGTGGGAGTACCGGCTCGGCGTGAACGACGCCCCGCACCGGGCCGATGTCAGCCCGAAATGACGCTTAAACCTGGCATCCGGCCGGGGAGAGATCCGCGGTCACGCGGTGCCGAGCCGTGTGGGCAAGCGCACCGCCCGCGTCCCAGCAAACCTGTTTGTCATTGCCGCCCCCTCCCGCCAATCGCGGGGCGGACCCTTACACGCCATGACGATTAACCACACCTGGGACACCGACGGCCGCGAGACGGTTCTTAAAAACCTGAACAGTTCCGGCATGGCGCTGGCGGTCTGCAGCCGCACCCACAATCACGTGGGCAACCCGCTCTCCGTGCTCGAGCTGGATGGCGCTCGTCACGCCGGCGGCGGTCCGCTACGGCAACGCCTCAGCAATCATCCCACAAAGGCAAAGAGCCCTGAAGGCGGCATACCTGGCGCATCCCGCGCGCTTCGTCAAACGGCCGCCGCAGCATACCGTTCTCCCGGAAGCCGTCTGGATCAATCCACCGGAGCCCAATACGCAGAAGGTACTCGACATCACTTCATGACCGCAAACCTACAACAATGTGTCTCAAACATGTTGACAAGCCCCGGCAACCGCCTCGTTGAAAACGACTCCGGCGCGCTTACGTCGGCGTCCTACGACGTCTCGGACCAGCAAATCCTCGTCATATCCCCAACCGGAACCACCACGAACACCTGGGATGCCAACGGCAACCTTTTGGTCGCCAACGTGGCAGGCGCGTTGACCACCAACACGTGGGACGGCGAAAACCGGCTTGTGGTGCGGCAGAACCCCACCGGACCGCCAACAACAAACCTCTACTCCGCGGACGGTTTACGGCAGATTACGCAAACCGGCAGCGGGTACACACGCTTCCTCTGGGACGACCAGAATGTGCTCATCGGGCAGGACGCCGGCGGTGTGATGCAGGCGCAGTACACCAACAACCCGGGTATCTGGGGCGGTCTCGCTTCGCGGCGGCGCAGCGGCGTGTCCAGCTTCTTCGGCCCGGACCAGCAGGGCTCCGCGCGCATCCTGGTATCGCAGGCAGGCATGATAACCGATAGCTACAGCTACAAGGCATTCGGAGTAGAACTCGAATCCGGTTCGGGCACGGTGAACCCGTACCGGTATGAAGGCCTGTTTGGCTACTACCGCGATGCGGCAGACTGGATGTATGTGCGGGCACGGTGGCTGGATGCTGCGAGCGGGAGGTGGGTGGGCGTGGATCCAATGTGGCCGGATGAAGCGCGGTATGTGTATGTCGGGAATTCGCCAGGCGCCCACTCGGATCCAAGCGGTGAGTTCGTTCAGCTTTGTTACCGCCCGGTTTCCGACATTATCCCAGGCAATTGCCGCGGCGGATGTTATTCACACCGGTTTCTGGTAACCTCGTGCAGCACGTTCGGCTGGGGCACAAAGGGCATCATGTGGGGGCTCCCTGCAAACCTGGGTGGCTACCCACTCGGCGAGATGGTCTGCTGTCCGGTCTCGGTGACGGCTAGGCAGGAGCGATGTATGTGTCAGAACGCCAATAGCGCCGATAAGGGTTACAAGATGTGCGGCCGGACATGGGGGGCGGCGGTTACGGGCCGTTTGCCACTAACTGCCAGACCTTCGTCAGCTGCATTCTATAGGAAGTGCACCGGCCGACAGAATGGCAACACATGTGGTACGCAGATTCAGTAGCATCGGCGGTGGTTAAGGCTGCCCTGCGGCGCGGTTGGTTGGCCGTGCTCATGGGCCTGAGCGTCTGGGCGAGCCGATGCGCGTCTTCTCAGTACCAGCACACTCGCCGCGCGGCGCGAGCGACGGCGCCTGGTGCCCCTTCCCAAATGCGATTCGCGCTAACAGCGCGGGTGCCCGCCCCGCTTAGCGAACTGTGGGCCTTTGGCCGTCATGGCCGGCTGGCCTTGGTGGAGGCCTACAAGAAGGGCGGCGGCCGCGTGCCGCACACGTACACGGTGCGGATCCTGCAACCCGCAGACGCGCGCACGTTGAGGATCGTAGCGGCCGGGCCCGTGACGGGAGTGCTTTATAAGCTCTTCTGGTCGGACGACGGCCGCCGTTTCCTCCTATCGACGGACCACCAGACGTTCGAATGCGATGCGACGAGCGGGAGGGTTGTGGCGCGCCATCCGTGGACTATGATCGCGGAGGATCCCCGTGCACGGGTTTGCATAACCGGGGTAGCCGCGACTTACAACAGCACGGTCACACTCCGCCGCCTTGCGCCGCCGTGGACTGCTATAGCGACGGTCCGCGTCCCCCGCCATTGCGAGGCGCAGGTCGGGATGCCGCTGGAGTGCGCGTTTGCGCCCCGGGGCGAGCGGTTGGCGGTTGCTGGAGCCGGCGCCTGCGAGCTTATCCTGCTTGTGAACTGGCGCGTCGCACAGCGCCGGTTGCTGGGTGCTCGCGATACCGAGGTGGTCGACACGCCGTGCGAATTCGCCCCTTCGGGTCGCGTCCTCGTGATATACGACCTGACTGGCGCCAAATTCTGTGCGTACGATTGTGCTACTGGCAAGTTGCTGGTACGCGTGCCGTCGCGCCGCAACTCGGTGGTGTCCGGATGCTTCACGCGCGACGGGCGCTTCTTCATTGGCATGTCGGACAACGACAACTCTATTACTGCTTGGCGGGTCGCCACGTGGCGCGTCTGCGCGGTGATGCGCCTTAAGCAGGTTATGCCTACATTGGTCGGCGCCTACGGCGTGGGGACTGGACTCGTGATTGGCACATTCGCGCGGGACACGCTTCTTGCCGAACTCCAAAGCAGCTCTCCCGCGGCTCCGGCACGGTGAACCCCTACGGCTATGAAGGCCTGTTCGGGTATTACCGCGATGCGGCAGACTGGATGTACGTGAGGGCACGGTGGCTGGATGCGGTGAGCGGGATGTGGGTGGGGGTGGGTCCGATGTGGCCGGATGAGGCAAGGTACGTCTATGTGGGGAACGGACCGGCACGTGCGACGGATCCGAGTGGGCGGCAGGCGGACCCATTCATTCCGGTCATGCCGTTGCAAACCTGTTATCCGCCCAAGCCGAACTGCAACAAGTACCACTGGCGACCGGGGCCATATCCGCACTACCCGCGCGACAAAGTGCATTGCAGCGCGTATTTACCACCGTGCGAACGCCGGACATACTACGCGTGCAACGCATACCGGGCTTGTATGAGCGCCGGCTGGCCGAATGACCGTCCCGGTTCTGAGTGCGTTCGCGGCTGTCTACGGGTGTGCCTGCCGCCAAAGAACATACCGAACGCCGATTGCAGCCAGGTGTGGTGCGTCCACCAACACTGTTTTGCTGCCTGCCACTGGTACCCGGATTGGTCGGTCACATGGCCCATATTCGACGAGATTTGCTGCGGGCCCGTAGTTAACGATCCGCCTGCCGGCAAGGGGTACCCGACCGGCTCGTGTCCGCACCCGTGTTGCCAGCGGCCCAAGGAAGCCTGATGCTGATCGTACGCCGCCGAGCTGGGCTGACGAGGATGCTTGGCTTGTTGGCGCTGGCGCCGCCGGCTGCTGTCTACCTTATGATACCGTCCAGCAGGATCAATAGCCACAACAGCCATACTAATCAGCGTAGGAGTGACGCCGCCTGGCCTATGTTTCGCGGCAATGCACAACGCAGCGGCTTATCGAATTGCCCACGCCTCGCCGGGAAAGTAGCGTGGCGGGCAAAGCTAGACGCGCCGGTAACCGGTTCGCCCGCGGTTACGACGTCCGGCATAGTGCTCTGCACCACCTCAGAAGGCGGCTTGGTTGCCATATCGGCGCGCGATGGGACGCGGCTCTGGGTGCGGCACATCGGCGGCGATGGCTACTCATCGCCAGCCGCGGTGGGCGGCCGCGTCTACGTGGGTGGCGGCGCGCAGCTTTGGTGCCTGTCCGCGGCGTCTGGCCGCGTGCGCTGGAGGTTTCGGTCCAATGGCTCGATAGAGACCTCGCCGGCGCTCGTTCCCGGCAAGGTGGTGTTCTTTGGTTCGGACGGCGGGTATGTGTATGCGGTCGGCGCGATTACCGGGCGCATGATCTGGAAACGGCGTCTCCGTGGCCGGCTGTCGAGCTCCCCGGCACTGGACACCGACGGCCAGGTGTTCATCGGCCGCGCAGATGGCAGCCTGGTCATCCTTACTGCCGACGATGGCGCTATAGTCGCCTCTTTGCCGCTGATGCCCACTTTCTGGGCGTCCGAGGGCATCTTTTCGACGCCCGCCGTGTGCGGGAGGAACGTTGTGGTCGGAACGTTCGGCGGCGATGTCATCGCGGTTTCTCGAATCCGGCACGCCGTCGCTTGGCGCACTCACCTTGATGCACGCCTCGATCGCTCACCGATTGCGGCCTCATGCGCCGTAGACGGCCATGGGCACGTACTGGTCGGGTCCGCCGACCACCGGATATATAGTCTCAATTCGAACACAGGGGCCGTGATATGGCGCTTCGACGCGGGCAGCGCAATCGCATCCTCGGCGGCCGTGAGCCGGCGTGGTTACCTGGCCGTTGGGACCGACGGCGGCAATGTATTGTGCCTGGCCACCGAGAACGGCGGATCGCTCTGGTCCCTGCGCACTGGGGGCAGGGTATACTCGTCACCGGCGCTATCCGGCGGCGAGGCGTTTGTTGGCTCCGAGGACGGGTACCTTTATTGCTTGAAGTAACAGTCCACGGCTCGCTGCCGCACCTCCTCTGCCGGTCCGGCGTCCGCCGAACGTGGCGAGCGGCTATATCGCGTGGCTGTCTCACCGTACAAACGGTCCTCTTCGGCGGCTGCGCAGCACTCCGGCGCAGCGGCGTCTCCTGCTTCTTCGGCCCGGACCAGCAGGGCTCTGCGCGCATCCTGGCCTCCAGCGCCGGGTCGGTAACCGATATTTACAGCTACAAGGCGTTGAGCTGCAAGGCGGAGGCGGAACCGTGAACCCTTACCGGTATGAAGGCCTGTTCGGCTACTACCGCGATGCCACGGACTGGATGTACGTGCGGGCAAGGTGGCTGGATGCGATGAATGGGAGGTGGGTGGAGCGCGGAAGGCCCGCTGGAAACTGGATTGACGCCGTCGGTAACTACGGCGCGGCCGTCGCTGGCAGGATGGCCGAACCGAGCAGTGCTCGCAGATCGACGGCCTGCCATGGCGTGTTGGGTTGTGATGCGACAGGCCCCACCTGCAAGAAGCGGCGAATGGCGAATCCGACAGCGTGTGAGCGCGCCGCGTGCGCATGCTGGAATAGGTTCAACAACGAACTCGCCAATAGTGCATCTGAGGCGTGCGGCGGTACCTCGGCCGGCTTAGGCGCTATCCGGCAGTGCCATACGACGCAATCGTGTCTTGGAAACAGCGGACACGACTGCATGATAAATCCGCCGCCGTCGAGCGCGTGCCACCGAGGCGATACCGGCGGCCTGGCTCCGCGCCGGTGCCGGGTCCGCCGTGAACAGTGTGTCTGTATGTATTACGAGCAACCGGGTAAGGCGCGTACCGCCAGGTGGCTTGCGCACACAATGTACAACGGCGCACACAATGTGCCCGCCCCGCCGGGCCCGGGAGCTGGCCACCCATGTCCTTAGGCTTACCGCCGGAGTCCGGCAACAGGGCCGCCGGCCCGGTAGCTGCCAGCCGGCAGCGCCCAACGGGTCGAACGGGCGGAGCCGGCCTCACGGGAGCCACACGCTGGACCAGCATTGCAGGCGGGGCTGCGGTCTGGTCCGTGGCAGTCGTCCTCCTCTGCCTCACCGGCTCCGTCGTGTTGCGCCAGGCGCGTGAGAAAGCAGACTCAATCGCCTGCGCGGGTAACCTGCGCGCGTTAGGGGCCGCACTCGCGCTCTACTCGCAGGATTGGGACGACCGCCTGCCGCCAAGTACTTCGTGGGCGTCCGTCATCGACGACGGCAAATACCTGCCCGGAAGGCAGCGTCGAAGGCGGTTTCACTGCCCGGCCGCTAAATCGAGTTTCGGCTACGCGATGAACATCGGTGTCAGCGGTGCAGACTCCTACCAGATTCCGGTACCAAACGTGATGGTGCAGCTTTTTGAGACGGACTCCGCCGCGTGGAACGCATCGGGTGTGGCATCGCAGGTTGCGCGCTCGCGGCACTCGAACCTGAACGTGCTCTACTGCGATGGCTCCGTGCATGCTGTGAACCTCTACACCCGAAGACGCTGGCGGTGGTTCCTCTCCAAAGCTGGATCGCGTTGACGAGCGGAGTCGGGAATCCCGTGGCCAGGCGGTTACAGGCACGCCGTGGACGCCCTGGGCCGCGAATCGCAGCGCCACGCGCGTCCGTGCCGCTGCATTCAGACCGCTCAGGTTTCCGGGGCGCCGTGGCGCGGGTCGCTCACGCTAACCAGCCGCAGCCTCGAATGCCGCATTAGTCGACGTTCCGCCCACCACCGTGCGGGACTACGGCGTAACGGTGAGTGCATGCGTGATGGTGCCACCACCAAATAGGGCGCTGATGGCCGCGTGCCTGGTGGCCTTCACGGTACTCGTGGTGATGGTGAATGTGGCCGACCGGGTGTGCGCCGTAACGGTTACCGAGCCTGGAGTTTGGGCAAACGATGGTCCATTACTCGCCAGTGCAACCGTTACATCAAACGGCAGCGAGCGCGAGAGCGTTACCGTACCCGTGCTGGTGCTGCCTCCTGGAACTGTGTTCGGCGCCAGTTTCAGGGAGAGTAGGGCGACGTTGGTGACCGGTATCACCGTGCTGAAGGCGATACCGTTTGCCGAAGCCGTGACGGCGACCAGCTTGGTGGTAGTTATTGCGGTGGTGGTTGCCGTGAATTTCACGCTCTTGGCGCCGGCAGGGACGGAAACCGATGCCGGTACCTGCAGAATCGCCGGCTTGTGGCTCGCTAGCGTCACCGTCAAGCCGCCGGTGGGAGCGGCTGCGCTGATGTAGACCGTTCCCTCCACGTTATGCCCGCCGGTTATGGGATGCGGGCTCATGGTCAAGGCATCGGGCACCATCGCGCTCGCGGGTACAGCGATAAACCCATCGAGTTCACCCGCGTAGTCGCCCGAGCCGACGATCCAGCCGTTGTCATTCATGCCGGCTACGGTCATCTGGCTCCAGCCACCCGAGCCATTTACAATCAGCGAGGTCAGGTAGGTCATGGCGCCATTGGCATAGACGAATGGCCCAATCGTGGCAGTGTATTGATTGGTGATATTACCAACTATCAACCCGGATTTGTTGATCGCTACCGGTATTGCGTAGTAGCTGCCTATCGTTCCCAGGTCTTGCATCACATTGTTGGTATAGAGAAATGCATGAAGTAAGCCGTCGGACGCGGTGGAGTACCCGGTGATTTCGCCGGAGGCATTTATGGCAAGAGCTTCGGTGTTGGTGGTCGGATCGCCGGTGAGCGAGCCCAGATCCGTGAACGTACCGCCTGCATAGAGGAAACCGTGCAGTGAACTGTGGCCGTATCCGTTGTGCACCCAGTAGTATCCGGAGCTTCCCGCGATCTCTCGTGAATCATTGATCGCATTCGCCTTTATCGCGCCGATCGAACTGAGATCGTAGAACGTCCCGTGAAGGTAGGCGAAGCCGACGCGGTTGCCGTCACCATTGATCGCAGAGCCGACGACGTCGCCGAGGTTGTTCATACCGGACGCGTAGGTGTAGCCGCCATCCACGCTTCCAAGGTTGGTTGCCGTGCCCTTGGAGTAGAGAAACGCCGCGGTGCCGGGATCCTCGCCATCGGCTGCGACCTGATCGGAATTGTTGATCCCAATCCCAACGCTGGCATAGTAACCGAAGAAGCCCAGCGGCTTGTAGTGGCCGTTCTGGCAGACCATGGCCTCGATCGTGTTCGTCGCGGGATCGATTCCTGCGCCGGTGACCACGCCCAGATTGTTGATACCATTCGCGATGGTAGATGCCCATGGGCTTCCGGGAGTGAGGTTGATGATCACGTAGTTCTGCTGAGCGCCGGCACTGCACGCAAGGATGGCGGTAAGGAGCGCTGCCATCGTCAGGATTGAGCTCTTCATTTGGGTCTCCGCCTGGAAACGCCGACGCAGGTGTCTGGCGTGGTACCGGCTCCAACTCAACGTCCGCCCCAGTGGCTGCTGGGCCGCGGCGGAAGAAGTGCCGGGCGCATCCCAGCACGTTACGATGTCAATTCATCGCGCCGTACAACCACTCCTGCGCTGTTTTGACGCCGGTGCCGGACGACGCGTACCGGTACGAGTTGCAGGCGAGTTATGCTCCGGTCGCCCGAGCAAGCAGCTCATCCAGCAGCCGGTTCACCTCGCCCGGATCGGCTTTACCACCGGATGCCTTCATCACCTGTCCGATCAGGAAGCCGCGCTTCTGGGTCAGGCCCCGCAATGTGATATCGGCCACAATCTCCGGGTTTGCGTTGCATGCCTGTTCAACCAGCCCGCGGATCGCAGCGGGATCACGCTCGGTGCGCCAGCCGCGAGCCTCCACAATCGCTGCCGGCGGTTCGCCGGTAGCGTACATCTCATCGAGCACCGCCTTGGCGATTTTGCCCGTGATGGCGCCGGAACTCACCAGGGTAACCAGTTCCCCCAGGCGCTGTGGCGTTACCGGACATTGATCCAGCGACGCACCGGCCGCGTTGACCAGTCGCGCCAGGTCACCCATCATCCAGTTGACAACCAGCTTTGCATCGCCGCCAACCGCTGCCGCCGCTTCAAACCACTGCGCCGTAGCGCGTGACTCGCTGATAAGGCGCGCGTCGTACGCAGAAAGGCCATACTCGGTCAGGCAGCGGTTGCGAAGGCTGGAGGGCAACTCCGGCATCGTTGCCCGAATTCTCTCAAGCCATGGCTCATCCAACCGCAGCGGAGGCAGATCCGGCTCGGGAAAATACCGGTACTCCTGCTCAACCTCCTTCGATCTCTGTGAGAACGTTGCTGCGCGGCCCTCGTCCCAGCCGCGAGTCTCTTGCCGCACTACGCCGCCGGTTTCCAGCAGGGTCGCCTGACGTCCGGCCTCGAATGCAATACCCCGCTCCACCGCCCGAAACGAGTTGAGGTTCTTGATTTCGGTCTTGGCTCCGTAGGTTTCAGCGTTGCGCAGCCGCACCGAAACGTTGGGCTCGCACCGCAGTGAGCCTTCCTCCATTTTGCCGTCGCAAACGCCAAGGAATGTCAGCACCGCCCGCAACTCCGTGAGGTAGGCGCGCGCCTCATCCGCAGAATGGAGGTCCGGAGGAAACTCGGTGACGATCTCCATGAGCGGCACGCCGCTCCGGTTGAAATCTACAAAACTGCGCTGCGAATCGCCGGCAAAGTGTATCAGCTTGCCGGTGTCCTCTTCCAGATGCACGCGACGAATGTGGACCCGCTTGGGCTTGCCCTCCACCTCAAAATCGAGCCAGCCGCCGGAACCGATAGGCTTTCCGTACTGGCTGATCTGGTACCCCTTCGGCAGATCGGGATAGTAGTAGTTCTTACGGTCGAAATGAGCCTCAGACTCGATCGAGCAGTTCAATGCGATGGCCGTGCGAATCACGTGCTCCACAGCCATGCGGTTTACGGCGGGCAGCGCACCGGGCAGCCCAAGGCAGACCGGACAGCAGCGGGTGTTCGGCTCGCCGCCGAACCGGTTCTCACAACTGCAGAACATCTTGCTGGCAGTCAGCAACTCGGCGTGACACTCCATGCCGATGACGGGCTCGTACGCCGACTCCCCCCGACTGATGCCGGATTCGGTGGTCATGCTGCCATCCACTCTGCCGAGGCGCCCACCCGCGGAGGCTGAAGCGCGCCGCGGACCTGCTCGTACGCAGATCCCACGCGAAACAGCATCTCCTCATCAAACGCACGAGCCATCAACTGCACGCCGGCCGGCAGCCCGTCAACCAGACCGGCTGGAATCGAGATCGCACAGATTCCGGCCAGGTTTGCCGGCAGCGTGCATACATCACCCAACTTCATCTGAAGCGGGTCTGCGCAGTCGCCAAATCGGAATGCTGTGGTTGGAGTTGTAGGCGACAGGAGCACGTCGAATCGCTCGAACGCCACGTCGAAGTCACCACGGATCAATGTACGCACCTGTTGGGCGCGCCGGTAGTATTGGTCATAGTAACCGGAAGAGAGGCACCAGGTTCCCGCCATGATCCGCTGCTGCACTTCAGCCCCAAACCCCGTGCCGCGCGTCGCCTCCATCAGGCCGATGTGGCCGCTGCCGGACACTCGCAGGCCATACCGGATACCGTCGAACCGCGCGAGGTTACTGCTTGCCTCCGCCGGCGCAATCACGTAGTACGCCGAGAGCCCCCAGGCGGTTGCGGGCAGCGAGCACTCCTCCACGCGGGCGCCCATCGATTGCAGCGCTGCGGCCGCCTCCCGAGCAGCCGCGGCGCACGTGGGCGAAATGCCATCGCCGAAGAACTCCACAGGCAGACCGATGCGCAAGCCCGCGACGCTGGTCCCGCAGCTCTCTGCGTACTCCGGCACCGGCATGGTGGAACTGGTGCTGTCCAGCGGGTCGTGGCCGGCTATTGTCTGCAGCAGCTCGGCGCAGTCGCGGACGTCATGGCCAAATGGGCCGATCTGATCCAGCGAGGATGCGAAGGCGATCAATCCGCTGCGGCTCACGCGACCGTACGTTGGTTTGAGGCCCACCACGCCGCAGAACGCCGCAGGCTGCCGGATCGACCCACCGGTATCGGAGCCAAGCGCGCCGCTGCACATGGCCGCGGCACAGGCAGCGGCCGAGCCCCCAGACGAGCCGCCCGGAACACGCTCGAGGTCCCAGGGATTCCTGGTCGGACCGAATGCTGAGTGCTCGGTGGACGAACCCATTGCAAATTCGTCCAGATTGGTTTTGCCGATGACGATTGCACCCGCCGACTGAAGTCGCGTCACAACCGTGGCCGTGTACGGCGGGATGTAGCGCTCAAGGATGCGGGAACCTGCCGTGGTAACCACGCCTTCAACGCACAGGTTGTCTTTGAGCGCGATGACGGCTCCTGTCAGAGGCCCCAGCGGCTCGCCGGACGCGATCCGGCGGTCTGCGTCAGCGGCAGATGCCAGCGCCCGGTCTTCCGTGACTGCAAGAAACGCCCGGACTTCGGCGTCCGATGTTTGAATGCGGCCGAGGTAGCCCTGGACAAGCGCGGTCACCGTCAGTTCGCCACTCACAACGCGCGAGCGTAGGTCGGAGATCGGAACATTCAGGAAGTCGTCGCGATGGTTCTGCAGCATCACTCGGCGTCCGGATCCAGTATTGCCGGTACCGCAAAGTATCCACCAGCGGCCTCCGGAGCAGCGGCAAGCACGGCCTCAAGCTGCAGCGAAGGCCCGAAGAGGTCGGCACGGAGTTCGCCGGCCTGCTCGCCGCCCTGCGCAGTCGGTTCAACCAGGGTGAGGTCGATTTCCCGGAGCTCATCAAGCCGGGCGAAGAGGCCGTTCAGGTGCACGCACTGCTGCGCGAGCTCCTCCTGAGATAGCGCCAGGCGAGCAAGCCGCGCGATGTGTTCCACTTCGTCAATCGTGAGGGGCATGGTTCGGGCCATCCGCGTGTGGCATTGAGCCTCGATTATAGCACCCGCAGAATCGTGCTGCCCACCTCGCGCGCGCGCCCGGCTTGCAGTAAACCGGGGCGCCGGAATGCAGTATCATCTCCACTCCAGCATCTCGCGCAGACCTTCGACAAGGGGAGGCAACGTTGGTAATTTCCACCAGGGCGCTGCTTCAAGCCCGACTCACGCATACGCGTGCAGCACTTCTCGAGGCATTCGCGCGGGTGCCGGAAGAGATGCTGGGTTGGGCGCCCGTTCCAGGCATGCGCACGACCGGCGGCCAGATTGCTGAGATCGTTGGAACCGAGCTGCAGGCGCTTGCCAGACTGGAGTGCAGACCGGACGTTTCGTGGGACGAGGCCAACCGGCGCATCGGCGATACGACGTCGCACAACAGTTTGAGTGTGGCGCTCGCGACCGGGCGGGCGGAAACGCTTGCCTATCTCGAATCGCTCTCCGAGGCGGACCTTGCTGAACCCGTTTCCAACTTTGCCGGATGGCACGAATCGGTTGGTCTGGCTGAAGTACCGCGCTCCGAAATCTTTCGCAGCATCGCGCAGCACGAGGCCTACCACACCGGGCAGCTCATCTCGTACCTCTGGGCGCGCGCCGATGATCCATATACGTGGTGAGCGGTACTTCCAGCTGGTGGCGCTGCGCTTGCACAGGGCGAATCCACTTAACCGCCCGCTCACGCTGCCACGGCTCAACCGCTGCCCGGCGGCCGGCGGCACTTCCGGAACTGTTGGCAAGCGTTGGCGCTGCCGGTTGAACTGACGTGGCGCAAGCCGGTGGTCTATCGTTCCTGCCTCGCTGTCAGCATACCGGCGACATGCGCGAGGCGATCGCAGTCAGGCGCCTGCCGCGAAACGTTCCATCTTGCGCGCGGTTATGGCGGCTTGTGCGACGAGGGACGTGAAGTGCGTTCGCTCAAATAACTGATCCCGTCGACTTGGGTTGGAGATTTGGCCGAGGGGCAGGGCAGCAACATCGCGGGTGAGTGGAATGCCGGCTTGCGCTGCTGGTCGCGTGCGCATCCTGCTCCCATGCTCAGGATAGCGTTTTGAACGCTCTGATACGCGCCGGTGTTAAACCGGCGTGCCGCACAACGTGCGAGGCATTAGAGCGCTTGCATACGGATCGTAACGGACGGGCCGCCAGGGCTGTGCGCGGTATTCTGAACGATGTGGCCGCGTACGAACGCGGGCTTTGGAGTTACCGTCAGGGCGGTCGCGCCGCCACCGGCCATTCTACGCCGGTGGTGGTACTCTGCCAGTCGTGATCCCGAAAGAACAGCGATGGAGACCCCCGGTTGACGTTGTCGCCAGGCAAACACCCAGCATTTGATTGGCGCGGTCGCATCCCAACAAGTGGCGAACGTGAGCCGCGGTTCCTGAACCTGGATCGTACAATTCGGGCGTGTATGCGGCGCCACGGGACCACCGGGTGCGCCGTGGCGTTGATGGCCGGGGAGGATTGTCTCTACCGCCGTGCATTTGGCTGGTCCGAGGTCGGCGCGCGCCCGTTCCTTGCCACCACGCCGTGTCGTGTGGCCAGCATCTCCAAGTCGCTCACAGGCGCAGCTGCGTTGCGCCTTGTCGACGAGGGCCGTCTCGATCTGGATGCGCTGGCGCTCCCGCTGCTGATGGAATCGGGCATCGCACCCGCCTCGCTCCCTGGGCGAATGCCGGATCCGCGCCTCGGCGCCATCCGCATCCGTGATCTTCTCGACCACGCTACGGGTTTTCCACGCAGCGCGCCATACACCACGACGCTGGAAATGGCGGCGGCGCTGCGCAGCGGTCTGCCGCTGCTCCCCGCCGACGTCGTGCGTTACTCCTGGGGCGCAACCGACCTCGCAGCGGCGCCGGGCCGTGCGTTTGAGTATGCCAATATCAACTTCGTGACGGTGGGGCGCATCCTAGAAATCATCACGGGCGAACCGTACCCGGCGCTGGTGCGCCGGCTCGTGCTGGATCCGGCCGGGATTGGCCCGGGCGAGGCATTCGTTTCCACCAACATGGCTGGGCCCGGCGATCCGCGAGAAGCAGGTTACTACCAGTTCACGCCTAACGACTTTCCGTCGCTGCTGCCGGGTGAAGATGGTCGGATCGGCTCCGAGCCTTACGGCGGCTTCGATCCGAACAGCATGGATGCGTCTGGCGGGTGGGCGCTGTCGCTGGATGCCCTCTACCGGTTTGCTGCTGCCGTTGAAGGCGACCGTCTGTTCGGCGCACGGGCCATTCAAGCCCTTACCACGCCGCCCGATTACCTCGCCGGCGAAGCTGGCGGCTACACGTTGGACCGTTTCTATTCGAAGGGATTTGTGCTCTATCGGCCACCGGCAGGCGTCCGGCATCTGGAGCACGCCGGAATGCTGCAGCACGCTTCCGCATATTACGGCCCAGCCGGCGGGCTGCAGCTGGTCTTTGTGGCAAATTGCAACCGCCGCGAGGAGCCGTGGTTGGACCGGGTGCTTCGGGAAGCGATCATGAACTGGCTTCCGGAGGCGAATGCAGGCGCGCTCTAGCAGCAACGAACGCAGTTGCCTCACATAAGAATCTGACTTTCGGGTATGCGTTGCCGAGTGGCTTCATTTGTGGTAGAATGCAATCGAACGGCCGAAACGGGGCCCCACAAGGTGCCGCGCCGATGAACGGGAACACTTCAGGCAGCAGCGCCGCCCGTCCGACCTGGCGTTCTACACAGTTCGCTTCGCACCCCCTGTGCGCGCTGCTGTCCGGAATCCCGCATTTTTGCTCGGCGCAACGTTCCGGCGTCGTCATTGTGGCCGGAATGCCTGTACGGCGTTGCCCGGGACCACACCGGTTCGCGCCTCGAGCGGTTCCTCATCGAACGCCTCATGATCCCTACGGAAAGCTTGCTAACCGCTTGAGCCCTCGGTCAGGTTTTAGCTGCAGCGGAGCGGAGCGTTGACACCGAGCGGGGTTGCCGAGTACAATCCGGCGCGGCCGGCCGTGCGAACTCGTGGGCCTATAGCTCAGCTGGTTAGAGCGCACCCCTGATAAGGGTGAGGTCCGAGGTCCGAATCCTCGTAGGCCCATCGAAAATACGGTCTGGACGGTTCGTGGGGGCTTAGCTCAGCTGGGAGAGCGCCTGCTTTGCAAGTAGGATGTCATCGGTTCGAGTCCGTTAGCCTCCACTCACCTGTTTTGGTCGTCAATCTGGAAATCGCTTGAAAATCGGTCGGCAGGGTATTGACTCGGCTCTGCAGGCTGGTGTACACTCTACTCCTGTGCCGAAAGTTCGGAACGGTTCGAACGGTCGGTAAACGCATTGTCCGGGTCCACCGTCATAGCGCGGGACCTGGTCATGGGCTGAGCGGTTCATCCGCTTTGCCCGGCACTTTGAGAACCGAATATTGCAGTGAATAATGGGTAATATGGGCATCAAACGCATGTCTAGCAATAGACGTGTGTGTGAGTGGAACCGTATTCTACGTGGCTCTGCTGCAACGTCTCGACCTTGCTGAACGCGGGTGTCGGGGTGGAGCGGCGGTGCACGCGTGGAGTAGAAGTTCTAAAGCTAAACAGGGCTTCTGGTGGATGCCTTGGGGCGATGTGCCGATGAAGGACGTGCCAAGCGACGATACGCCGTGGGGAGTGGCAAGCACACTTTGATCCACGGATTTCCGAATGGGGAAACCCGGCGGACTACAATCCGTCATCCGTAAGGAGGGGCACGAGGGGAACTGAAACATCTAAGTACCCTCAGGAAGAGAAAGCAAAATGCGATTGCCTTAGTAGCGGCGAGCGAACGGGCAACAGCCTAAACCGGTAGGCTTGCTTACCGGGGTTGTGGGGCGTTATATGGGTCTGGCGACGGTACGTGGAATCTGCATGGAAAAGCAAACCGCAGAGGGTGATAGTCCCGTACACGTAAAGTTACCAGCCCTGACGATACCCCAAGTACCACGGGACACGAGGAACCTTGTGGGAATCCAGGAGGACCACCTCCTAAGGCTAAATACGCATCGCCACCGATAGTGAACCAGTACCGTGAGGGAAAGGTGAAAAGCACCCCGGGAGGGGAGTGAAAAAGAACCTGAAACCAGACAGCCCGCAAACAGTCAGAGCCGCCCGCAAGGGTGGTGATGGCGTGCCTTTTGCATAATGACCCGGCGAGTTATTGGCGGTAGCAGCTTAAGGCGTTCAGCGCCGTAGGCCGAGCGAAAGCGAGTCCGAATAGGGCGTTACGTTGCCGTCAGTAGACCCGAAACTGCGTGATCTACCCATGGCCAGGGGGAAGCGGGTGTAAGAACCTGTGGACGCCCGGACCGGTGTCAGTTGAAGATGGCTCGGATGAGCTGTGGGTAGTCTGGTGAAATGCCAATCGAACGCAGAGATAGCTGGTTCTCCCCGAAATGCATTGAGGTGCAGCCTTGTTCGTTCCGTATCGCAGGTAGAGCACTGGATGGTCTAGGGGCCTTCCCGGGTTACCGAAATCAACCAAACTCCGAATGGCGATACGCTAGAGAACAGGAGTGAGACAGCGGGGGATAAGCTTCGTTGTCGAAAGGGAAACAGCCCAGATCTCCAGCTAAGGCCCCAAAATTCAGGCTTAGTGTAAAAGGATGTGAGAATGCACAGACAACCAGGATGTTGGCTTAGAAGCAGCCATCATTTAAAAAATGCGTAACAGCTTACTGGTCAATGTGTTCTCGCGCCGATAATGTATGGGGGCTCAAGCCTGATGCCGAAGCTGAGACATGTGCTTGCACATGGGTAGGGGAGCGTTGCGCGATCCAGTGAAGCCGCGGTGTAAACCGGCGGTGGAGGCCGCGCAAGTGAGGATGCCGGGATAAGTAGCGCGAAGACGGGTGAGAATCCCGTCCGCCGAAAGCCTAAGGTTTCTTAAGGCAGGTTCGTCCTCTTGAGTTTAGTCGGTCCTAAGGCGAGGCCGCATGGCGTAGTCGATGGCTGTCAGGTTGATATTCCTGAACCGGGTGTGCTCTGTGAATGCAGGGGGACACTTGCTCGGGGTCGGTCGCGGCGATGGTCGTCCGCGTTGGAGGGTTACCTCCACGAGTGAATCCTTCGGGTGAAGCGAAGCCGATGAAGAGCGGGTCACGAAAATCCTTTGCAGGAGAGCACATTCGACCGTACCGCAAACCGACACAGGTAGGCACGTAGAGGATACGTAGGCGTTCGAGAAAACTCTCGCTAAGGAACTAGGCAAAATAGCCCCGTAACTTCGGGAGAAGGGGTGCTCGCTAGGGTGAAAGCCCCGGCGAGTCGCAGCAAAGCGGACCGAGCGACTGTTTACCAAAAACACAGGTCTCTGCTAAGCCGAAAGGCGATGTATAGGGGCTGACGCCTGCCCAATGCCAGAAGGTTAACAGGCGGAGTCAAGCGAAAGCGGTAGCTCCAAATCGAAGCCCTGGTGAATGGCGGCCGTAACTATAACGGTCCTAAGGTAGCGAAATTCCTAGTCGGGTAAGTTCCGACCCGCACGAATGGCGTAACGACTTGGTCGCTGTCTCAGCGAGAGACTCGGTGAAATTGTAGCATGCGTGAAGATGCGCATTACCCGCCGCAGGACGGAAAGACCCCATGGAGCTTTACTGCATCCTGTCATTGCACATTGGCCATCACCGTAGAGTGTAGGTGGGAGCTTCGGCGACAATGGAACACCACCCTTTGATGAGTTAGTGTGCTAACCCGTTCAGTTATCCTGACCGGAGACCGTGGCAGGTGGGCAGTTTGACTGGGGCGGTCGCCTCCCAAAAGGTAACGGAGGCGCCCAAAGGTTGCCTCAGCCTGGTTGGAAATCAGGCATTGCGTGTAAGGGCATAAGGCAGCTTGACTGTGAGGCCGACGGGCCGAGCAGAGACGAAAGTCGGGCCTAGTGACCCTCTGGCTACGCGTGGACGTGCCAGGGTTCATCGGATAAAAGCTACCCTGGGGATAACAGGCTTATCTTGCCCAAGCGCTCACAGCGACGGCAAGGTTTGGCACCTCGATGTCGGCTCGTCGCTTCCTGGGGCCGTATTAGGTCCCAAGGGTTGGGCTGTTCGCCCATTAAAGCGGTACGCGAGCTGGGTTCAGAACGTCGCGAGACAGTTCGGTCCCTATCCGCGGTGGGCGTAGAGGTTTTGAGGGGGGCTGACCCTAGTACGAGAGGACCGGGTTGGACGGACCGCTGGTGTACCAGTTGTGCCGCCAGGCGCAGACGCTGGGTAGCTACGTCCGGAAGCGATAAGCGCTGAAAGCATATAAGCGCGAAGCGCGCCCCAAGATGAGAACCTCCACAGCACAAGCTGGTAAGGTCCCCGGCAGATAACCGGGTAAATAGGCGTCAGGTGTAAGCGTGGCGACACGTTGAGCTGAGACGTACTAAGTGACCGAGGGCTTTGGAATCTACTCTACACGTGCGCTGCCGCTCCACCCGGGCAACCGGGAGAAGCAAAGCAGCAACGTTCACAAGGGTGCCCATCAGCATCCATTTCGACACTACACTGCAATTTCGGTCTCAAAGGCCAAACACATGATTTTAAGGTTTCTGGTGGCCATGGCTGCGGTGACCCACCCGTTCCCATACCGAACACGGAAGTGAAACCCGCATGCGCCGACGATACTCGATGGGAAACCGTCCGGGAAAATAGGTCGCCGCCAGGATTAATGCAAACCGGGGCTCACCATGTGGTGGGCCCCGGTTTTCTTTGCCCTGGTTTTCCGTGGTCCGCCGGCGGCTTATGCCTGGTGTGGCGCTGCGGATTCTTGCGCCCGAAAACATCGCCTTCAACGAGCCGTAACGGTTCAAACGATGCGATTACACCGGAAGCGCATCGCGCAAGGCCCCTGCGGTTGTGCACGACAAAACGAAAGCGACAGCCGCGTCGGCGCGGATACACCACCGCAGCCTGGACCATCGGGCCTTCCGGCCGGTATCTCCGCTGTGCCTTTATGGCGCGCCGGACCGCCGCCCTGCATGGAGGCCAGCAATCTCAGAAGTGGTGACAGGTCGGTTATCTCCCGCTACGTTCGATGCCATCCCGGCGACCGATTTGCAGGCTGCCGCGGGCGTTCCGCTCACGCGTTGGTTGAACCGTTTGAACCGGCGTTCCGACCCAGCTCGCGTCCATTTCTGACCAGTCGCGGTGCAATCCGACGTTTGGCGCCGGCTCGTGGCAGGAAATCGGCTTGCGCGCCGCGAATCACGGCCCGATGTTCCGCACACCTTACTTGCTTTTCTGCCTTGTTCTGGCTTGCGCATCGCCGGCCCTTGCGCAGACTTCGCCGCTAACGCGCGCCGAAAGCAGCGGATACACGCGCACATCCTCGTGGGCCGACGTCAACGCGTTCCTGAAAGCGCTGCAGCTCCAGCACGCGCCGATAACCGTGCAGACGATTGGCAAGAGCGCCAAGGGTAAGGCGATCCCACTTGTCGTGGTGTCGCAGCCACCAGTTCGGAATGTTGAGCAGGCTCGCGCTTCCGGCCGACTTGTGGTCTATATAGAAGCGAATATACACGCTGGGGAGGTTGAGGGCAAGGAAGCCGTACAGATTCTGATGAGGCAGCTTGCGCATGGCAAGCATCCGAACCTGCTCCGCAAGTTGGTGCTGGTCATCACGCCGATCTATAACATAGATGGTAACGATGCTTTCGGACCTGAGAGTGTCAACCGTTCGGAGCAAGACGGTCCCGAGATCGTCGGACAGCGTGCAAATGGCCAGGGACTCGATCTCAATCGCGATTGCATCAAAGCCGAGTCGCCTGAGATGCGCGCCGCGCTAAAGTACATCTACACACGCTGGAATCCCGATGCCGTGCTCGACCTGCACACTACCGACGGCACTCGCCACGGATTTACGTTGACCTATGCGCCGGCCGTGGATCCGAATACCGACCCGCGTGTGATGCACTACATGCGCGGCATCTTGCTGCCGGAAGTACGTCGCGAACTGGCGCGCAGAAAGATGCTGCTCTTCGATTATGGCGATGCCGTGAACCGCAACGGCACTCTGCGATGGGAGACTTTTGAGCCGGGTCCACGTTATGTGACGAACTATGCCGGCGCGATCGACCGTATCTCCGTGCTCTCTGAGGCCGTCTGCTTTCTACCGTTCAAAGAGCGAGTTCGTACCACCCTGGTCTTCATCACACAGGTACTTGATCACCTGGCAGCCGACGCCACCCATATCCGGACCATGCTGGATGCTGCCGATGCGCGCGCCCGAAGGTTGGGGCAAACCGGTACCAATCAGCTCGGTGTGCGATTTGCCATGGCGAGCCGCGGTATCGAGCCGGTACCGTTGGAAGCCTTGCCGCCTGGGGTTGCACCGATTCGAAACCGCCCTGTAACGCGTGTTCGGCAGGTCGCAATGCCAATCTATGATCGCTTCCGCGTCACACAGTCGGAGACCGTGCCCGAATTCTACGTGCTGCCGCGGGCCGAAAGCGCCGTAGCGCAACTGCTTCGACTCCACGGCGTCCGCGTCGTGCGCCTGAAATCAGCCTGGACCGGAACGATTCAGCAGTTTTGGCCCACCGCCGTTACCGAGGCCGATCGCCCGTACCAGGGCCACCGCATGCTCCAGGTGGATGGCGGGTGGCGCAGCGCCGAGAAACAGGTTGACGCAGGCTCGTGGCTCATTCCGATGAACCAGCGACTGGCTCGCCTCATTTTCGAGATGCTGGAGCCGGAAAACGCAGACAGTGTGGTGGGGTGGAACCTGCTTCACTCAGCTCCCGAGGTGGGCGCTCCGTGCTCCATCGAGCGAATTATGGCCGGCAGCGGCGTGCTGCCGCCCATTTCAGATTAAGCCAACCCCTCGCAGTAAGGAACCCAACATGAGTCGCCCGTCCGTCAGCCCCATAGGCATCGCTGCGCTTTCTCTGTTTGCTCTTGCCGGCGCCGGCCCGGGTCACCAGCGATTTCGAATGCCTACCGCCGGGCTACCGCCGGCAATGGTGCAGTACTTTGCGCATTCGGCCGGCATTTTCGGCGGCCTGGCTCAGGGCCGCGTGAACAGCACATGGGAGGAGGGCGGCAAGGTACTGCAGTACGATGCGGATGGCCAAACCGTCCGGCTGGATGTTACGACGATGCAGCCGGCGGCGCCAGCCCCCGCCCAGCCAGCTGCCGGCGGCCCGCCTCAACGTGGAGCGCGTCGCGGCAGGCAAGTTACGGAAACGGCATCGCCGGACGGTGTTTGGAAAGCCACGTACCGCGCCGGAAACGTCTACATCGCCAAAGCGGATGGAACCGGTGAGCGTCCGGTTACCACCGACGGCAGCCCGGAACGGCGCGTTTTATATGGAACCGCCTGTTGGGTCTACGGCGAGGAGTTGGAACAGACCTCCGCGATGTGGTGGTCGCCGGACAGCAGCATGTTGGCTTACTACAAGTTTGATGAGCGCAAACAACTTGACTACTACACGGTGCGTGATCAACTGCGGCGGCAGGACTCGCTCAACGTGGAACCGTACCCCTTGCCCGGCGCCCCGAACCCGGAGCCCACACTGTACGTGTTCAGCCTGGCCACCGGCAAGTCTGTAAAGCTGGATGTGCGAAGCGGCCAGCCTTTTACCGATGCCGTGATGGGCCATTACGTTTACAGCATAACCTGGCGGGCCAACAGTAAGGAGTTGCTGTTCTTACGCACGAACCGACTGCAGAACCACCTGCAGTTGATGGCAGCAAGCCCTGCCACCGGCACCTGCCGTGTTGTGGTGGATGAGCAGTGGCCGAAGAGCTGGGTCGAAAACTGGCCCCAGATGGTGATGCTGAGGGATGGTCACCACTTCCTGTGGGTCTCGTCGCGGAGCGGCTTCAGCAACATCTACGAGTACGACCTCGACGCGCCGGGCTTTACGCAGGTAACGCACAATGGCTTCGACCTCGACAAGATCCTGCTTGCCGACGAGGCGCACGGCGTTATCTGGTACACCGCTTTTGATGGCGCCATACCGCTCAACCGGCAGCTGCACCGGGTGGAGTTCAACGGCACCGGCGATCGTCGCGTTACCGATGCAATGCTGAACCACCACGTCACGGTGGCGCCGGACGGCGAGCACTTTGTGGATCAGGCCGAATCGATTACGGCTGCCCCGTTCACAGAGCTGTGCTCCGCTGCCGGTGCGCCGCTGAAGCGCCTCGGCTCCGCACAAACCGCCGCGATGAAGAGCGCCGGGGTACTGCCCGCGAAACTCTTCTCGTTCATCGGGCCTACCGGCTCGACAACGCTCTACGGCACTCTCGAGTTTCCACCGGGCTTCAATCCCGCCCGGAAGTATCCGCTGCTCGTTAGCGTCTACGGAGGACCGCTGCCCAGCAATTGGGGCCGCAGTGGACCGCGGAGCGTCTACACGGCGCCAACGCCGATGACTGCTTTGGGCTACATCGTGGCGACCATCGAAACACACAGTGAAAACTGGCGCGGTAAAGCCTTCAGCGATGCCATCTACCAGCACATGGGCGTGACCGAGATAGACGACCAGGCGGCCGGAGTGCGGTATCTGGATACGCTTCCGTATATCGACGCAACCCGCGTTGGCATCTTTGGCACATCGTACGGCGGATATGCTTCCGTCATGTGCATCCTGCGTTATCCCAACCTCTTCCAGGCCGCGTCGGCATCGTCGCCACCCACAGACTGGCACTTATACGATTCCACATACACGGAGCGGTACATGGGCATTCCGCCGGCGGCCAATTCCGCATACGATGCAGGCTCCGCCATGACCTACGCCGGCAACCTCAAAGGGCATTTGCAAATCTATTTCGGCACAGCAGATAACAACGTGCATCCGGCGAACTCCCTACGGCTTATCGCCAAACTGCGCTCGCTGAACAAACCGTTCGAGATGATGCTCGGTCCGGACGAGGGGCACTCATTTATCGGAATGCCGGCAATGGTCTCCTTCTTTGACAGATGGCTCAAGCCGACCGGTTAACAGTGGGTGACGCCCGGTTGATCAGCTGGCGGTAACGCTTCGGCCATCGGGCAGGGCCAGGCGGCGCGACCCGGCATATCCGCGCAGGTATACTTGTGCCTCATGGCGGCGAATCGCGAAACGCTGTATTGAACACCCTGATCGTTATTCCTACCTATAATGAGGCGCTGAACCTGTCGGAGTTGATGGAGCGTATCGTACGGGCAAATGCCGGCGGTGACGTGCTGATTGTGGATGATAACAGCCCGGACGGAACGGCCAGGCTGGCAAACTCCATCTTCGAGGAGTCAGGTGCGCTCCAGGCCTCGCATGTACTCGTGCGCAACGGTCGTCGCGGACTCGGTAAGGCGTATCTCGATGGATTCCGCTTCGCGCTCGACCGCGGCTACGACTGTGTGGTTCAGATGGACGCCGATCTCTCGCACGATCCCGCGGCACTGCCGACGCTGATCCTCGCGGCGCAGACCAGTGACGTCGTGATTGGCTCGCGATACTGTGCCGGAGGCAGCCTGACGGAATGGCCGGTGCACCGCAGACTGCTGTCACGCTTTGCGGAGGCATATGTGCGCCTCATCACCGGCGTTCGCATCGCGGACGCCACCTCCGGCTACCGCTGCTGGACCCGGCGCGCGCTCACAGCCGTTGAGTTGGATACGATGCGTTCGGAGGGCTACAGCTTTCAGGTGGAGCTTACCTGGCGCGCCGTACGCGCCGGCCTCGCGGTGGCTGAAACGCCGATCCGGTTTACGGACCGTCGGCGTGGTACGTCGAAACTTACCGGCCGTGTGCTCTTCGAGTCGGCGCTGATGCCCTGGAGGCTCAGGCTCGGTCACTGGCGACCCGCGAAGCCTTCCGAACCGCACGACAGTGCCTCGCAATCGCGTTGTGTTTGATGAAAGGCAGTATAACAATGAAGCGCATCTACAACTTCAGCGCCGGGCCTGCCGTGCTCCCGGAGTCGGTTTTAGCCGAGGCGGCTGCGGCCGTTCGCGAAATCGGTGACTCGGGCATGTCGATCCTTGAAGTAAGTCACCGCGGCAAGGTCTACGATCCGATCCACGAGGAGGCCTCGGCCGCGATCCTGCGGGTTCTCGGGCTGGACGAAACCGAATATCAGCCGCTGTTTCTGGGCGGCGGCGCAAGCCTGCAGTTTGCGATGGTGCCAATGAACTTTTTGGCGGACGGGCAGACAGCCGACTATGTCGATACCGGCACCTGGGCCATAAAAGCTATAGATGACGCCAAGCTCTACGGTCAAGTGAACATTGCCGCCTCATCCTCCAATAAGCGCTACAGCTACGTGCCCCGGAATCTGAAGCTGACGCCAAATGCGCGGTACCTGCACATTACGACGAACAACACGATAGAAGGAACGGAATGGCCTGCGCCGCCGAAGGCGGTCTCCGTTCCGCTCGTGGCCGATATGTCATCCGACATCTTCGCGCGCGATCTCAACTACTCGGCCTACGACCTCATCTACGCCGGAGCGCAGAAAAACGCTGGGCCGGCAGGCGTAACCCTCGTCGTTATCCGCAAATCGTTCCTAGCGCAGGCAAACTCCGGCCTGCCCGCAATGCTCTCTTATGCGACGCATGCAAAGGGAAAGTCGCTGTACAACACACCGCCGGTATTTGGCGTTTATGTTGTCGGGCTGGTGCTCAAGTGGATTGAGGAGCAGGGGGGGATTGCTGCGATCGAGGCGCGCAACCGCGAAAAGGCCGATATCATCTATGCCGCCCTCGACGAGTTTCCGCACATGTATGAGCCTGCCGTTACTCAGAAATCCGACCGGTCGCTCATGAATATCACCTTCCGGATGCGAAACCCCGATCTCGAACCCCTGTTTCTCGACGGCGCCCGGGAGCGCAGGATGGAGGGCTTGAAGGGGCACCGTTCCGTGGGAGGAATCCGTGCATCTGTCTACAACGCCTTCCCGCTGGAGGGATGCTACGCGCTGGCTGAGTATCTGGGCGTATTCGCGGCGCGCCACGCATAGGTGGTTGTGCCGTGCCGCCCGCGGAATCGGCCCGGGAGCGGTGTCTAACGCGTCATTGGCGCCGGCGCCGATGGGTTCGTCACAGTGATCGTGGCGGTATGTTGCGCATTTCATACGGGTATGTTATGATGAAGCGCGCTGTTCCGGCACCCATTGCACCAGGCCGGCGCCGATAACCGGTGCGTGACCAAACAGTGGGTCACAATCTCACCAAAGGGCTATTCTGTATGCCTCGCTGCTCTACGTGGCGCACTGTGCGCGCCACGCGCTGCAATTCGGCCGTCTTCGGCGCAATGCTCGCCGTCACGGGCTTGTTACTGTCGCGCCACGCATGTGCGGATGTGGCGGCGCCGCTGCAGAAGGCGTATCGAACATTCTATGGTTTCGTACAGCCTTCCAGGCTCCGGAGCGCGGTCGATACGCTCACCTCGTTTGGTTCACGCGTGGCAGGGTACCCGGGCGACCAACTTGCGGGCGACTGGGTCCTCGGCCAATTCAAGCAGTTAGGCCTTCAGAAGGTAACCACCGATCGCTTCACCGTTACGGTGCCTTGGGATACCAGCGTGGAAGGCGGAAACCATGGCGCCTGGGCCGAGGTGGCTGGAGGCGGGTTGCCCGGTCTCAAATCGGGGCAGCACCTCGCTATACACCCGCTCTGGCCCAACCTTGTGCGCACCTCTACGCTGCCGGCCGGCGGCCTTACGGGCCCGCTGATCTATGCGGGCAACGGCACGCTCTCCAACTTTAACGGGCAGTCGGTCGTCGGCGCTATCGTTCTTGTCGACTTTAACTGCCAGTCGCAGTGGCTCAACGCGCCGCGCTTAGGCGCCAAAGCGGTCATCTTTGTCGCGCCGCCAACAACCATGCGCGGGCAGGCCGAGGCGAAGTTTATCTCCATACCGATCGCGATTCCGCGGTTCTGGATCAGCCCAGGGGAGGCCGCTCCACTTCTGGCTGCTGCGGCAAGCGGCCGGCCACCTACGGTAACCCTGCACTGCAACATGCCATGGGTGCAGCGCACGTGCCGCAACTTTACGGGTGTTATCCCGGGCACAAATCCGGCGATGCGCAACCAGGTCATCGTTGTCCAGGCCTACTACGATTCCACCTCGATTGTGCCTGCCGAAGCGCCCGGCGCCGAATCCAGCTGCGGCATGGCGGCGATGCTGGAGATCATCCGCGCGTTCAAGGCGCATCCGCCGGCGCGTACCATGATGTTTGTTGCCACAAGCGCCCACTTTCAGGCGCTGCAGGGCATCCGCGAGTACGTCAACCAGCACATGGACCAGTGGGTCCCGCCAGGATGGCTTTACGCCACCTGGCGCCGGTTGACCGGGCATCCCGTTAAACGCAAGGCCACCAACATCTACCTCTGGTGCGGGCTCGATCTCACCAGCCACAGCCAGTCTTTTGGCATCTTCTACAAGGGCTGGTTCTACGATTACCGCAACGACATTCAGGGCCGGTTCAGCGACATTGCCCGCGTCTGCCGTGAAAACGCGGACCTGGTTGGTCAGACTATCGGCTTCGACTCCACCCAGTATTTCGACGACGGCGTCAACTCGGTCAACGGCAAAAACTGGCGCAACTACATACCGGGCAAGCCGGCGTTCGACTCAGAGGCGGTAACGGTCGCGGGTGGTAACGGCGTTACGTTTGCCACAACCAACGACAGTCGCCCGCTCGTTGATACGCCGTTCGACACGGCCGACCGCGTTAACGTGGCGAACCTCGCGCGCCAGGTAAAACTGCTGACGTGCCTGCTCTGGCACATCGTCACGGATACCAATGCCCCGGGAGACATCAACGCGCAACGTATGCCGATCACCGATCCGTCCAGCTGGTCGCGGCTGGCGCTGGAAGGCGGTTTCGCCACGGTTCAGGGCCGCGTGGAGCTGTTCAATCCAAACCGGTCGTTCATTGCGTCACCAGACCCGAACCTGGCCGGCAGTCTGGTCGTGATCCACAACCGCACCAAGTCGTTTATGGGCGTTCGAGGCAGCATGGTGCAAATGGTGGTGCATCATGATAACTTCTTTGCGTTTCACGGTGTGGCGCCGCTTACTGCATACGGCTACAACAAGCCGGTCTCCCTGTCGGCATACCATCTGAATGCCGATGGCGACATCGATTATGCTCCAGATCTGGGGCCCAGCGGCGCGCAAACCGTACCGCTGGATGTTCTGGTTACGACCTCCGTGGAAGAGAGCCCGATCATTCTGTTCCGTTGCGTGCCGACCGCCATTTACGATCTGGTCGACCAGCAATCCCTTAAGGCCCTCATTGGCGTAAATGTGTACGATGGCGAAACGGATGGGTCGCCGCGGATGTACGGGTTTGCTATCGATCCTCAGGATGCCAACCTCGTGGGCAGTTATGTGGAAGACGTTGCGGTCCTCTTCTCACAGCCTGGTACGCGGCTCAAGATCGCCATGGATAGCGGCCCGGGAGCAACGCGGCTTCTGCTCATTAACGCCATCTACGACCCGAAGCACCCCAATCGCGGTTTTCCCGAAGGAATCGGCTACCTGACCGCCGGCACGGCTACCGTGGATATGGGCAACGGAAAGGAGCTCGCCCGGCCCGTCGGATTCGATCCGTCGGTGGAGATAGCGCGTGGTGGCGCAATCTACAACACGGCTCTGCACGTGGCCGAAGACATGTGGAAGCTGGATGACTGGCGGATGCGCCGCCTCGCCAAGTACCGGATTCTCAATATGAGCAGCCCGGAAGGCATAACCGGGCTGCACCAACAGGCTGCTCAGGCTATCGCTGAGGCCAAACAGGCCTACAAGGTCAAGGACTGGGAGACCTTCGACGCCCGGTCTCGCAATGCATGGGCGTACGAAAGCCGGGCCTATCCCGAGGTGCAGCAGATCGCTTCCGACGTGGTTCAGGGTGTGCTGTTCTACCTGGCCCTGCTCATGCCGTTCTCATACTTTCTGGAACGGCTGATGTTTGGTTACTACGACCTGAAGCGTCGAATAACGGCCTCCGCTGTTATTTTTCTTGCTATCTTCGCAATTTTCCGGTACATCCATCCGGCTTTCGACATCACGATGAATCCGATGATCGTTCTGCTCGCGTTTATCATGCTCGCACTATCGTGCATCGTGATGGCGTTGGTCGTCGGTAAATTTGAGGAAGAGCTGAAGAAGATGAACCGCAGCGTAACCGGCATTCACCGCGCCGATATCGCTCGCTTCTCGGTGGCCATGGCCGCCTTCAGTCTAGGCGTCTCCAATATGCGTCGGCGCAAGGCGCGTACCTTCCTTACCTGCACCACGCTCGTTCTGTTGACGTTCATCATGCTCTCGTTCACGTCGGTGGTCCAGACGATGCGCTTCAACAAGGTGCCGGCGCCCTCGGACTACGGACCACGCTATAACGGCATCATGATCCGGACCGCAATGTGGGATCCGCTGGAAGACCCGGCATACCGTTTGCTGAACGACGAATACGGCTCCAAACACGCGGTGGCGCCGCGCGCATGGTTCTACGGAACGCAGGCGGGCGAGCAGTCGTTCCTTACGCTTCAGCGTGCCGACCGGTCGTATGATGCCCGCGCGCTCGTGGGCATGACACCCGCAGAGGCAAGCATTACGCGCCCGCAGGATGCGCTTGAAACGGACGCTAGCGGCAAGGTGATGGGCCGGTGGTTTGAGCCGGGCGACACGTATACGATGATCCTGCCGGATTCGATTGCTGAAGCCCTGCGCATCGATCCACGCGATGTCGGAAAGGCGCGAGTGACGTACAGCGGCGTGCAGTATACCGTGATTGGAATCCTGGACTCCCAAAAGCTAAAACGCTACAGAGACCTCGACAATGAGACGCTGACGCCGGTCGACTTCATTACGATGAACAAGACCTCCTCATCGAGCAGTGGCGGGGCCGCAGGACAAGGCTTCAAGGAGTATACGCACCTCGATCCCGGCAGCGTGTTCTTCATCCCATACCATACGGCGCTGGATCTCGGCGCCGAAATCCGATCCATCGCCATCGACTTCGGTAATCCGAAAGAGGTCGCGGCCAAGCTTGATCCACTGATGCGGCGCATCGGCCTGAACATCTATGCCGGGCGGATTACGCGTCCGAATGCACCAATCCCGCGTGACCGTGGCGTTATCGAGCGGTACAGTTCACTGGAGACAACATCCTCACGCGGCCTGGAACTCGTATTCTTTCCGATCTGCATCGCGGCGCTTATTGTGCTGAACACGATGTTGAACTCGGTATTCGAGCGGATCAAGGAGATCCACATTTTCTCCTCCATCGGCCTCGCTCCATCGCACATCGGGATGCTCTTCATAGCAGAAGCTCTGGTGTACGCGGTACTCGGATCTGTGGCGGGCTACCTGTTGGGGCAGCTCACCAGCAAGCTGCTGGTATGGACGGGCTGGCTGCCGGATCTCTATCTGAACTTCTCGAGTATGAGCGCGGTTATGACAACCGTCGTCGTGGTTGCGGTTGTGCTTCTCTCAACGCTCTATCCGGCCCGCCGTGCTGCCGACGTGGCCACGCCTGCCATCGAGCGCACATGGCGCGTGCCGGAGCCGCAGGGCGATGACTGGGTGATTCCCATGCCGTTCGCCGTTACCGGTGCGCAGGCGGCCGGGCTCAACTCATTCCTTTCTGAGTGGTTCAGCGCCTATGAGGAGTACAGCATCGGCGATTTCGTAACCCAGGGCGTTGAAGAAGAGGAGTTTGACAGCGAGCACGGCAACGCCTGGCGCATCAAGTGCATGACCTGGCTGGCGCCGTTTGACCTCGGTGTATCGCAGAGGGTTGCCATCGAGACCGCACCGTCCGACACGGCGGACGTGTACGCAATACGCCTGCTGATCCACCGTGAGTCGGGCGATATCAGTAACTGGAAGCGCGTGAACCGCCGATTCCTGAATACCCTGCGGAAGCAGTTCCTGATCTGGCGCACTCTCAAGCATGCTGAGCGCGACAAGTATCTGCAGGAAGCTGCGGCCCCAGCCGCGATCGATCCGAACCCGGCGCCGGCAGTATAGCCGCCGCATAGCCTTACGCCAGTCGTTTGGAAAGGAGCCGCATCCAGCGTGGCCGATTCCGAAATCAGTCAGGTTCGGGAACAGACCGAAGCCCAATCGGCCGAGGAGGGGCATCTACCCACCGAGGTCACGTTTGAGGAAGGCTTCAGCGCCAAAACCGTTGTTGGCGCGCTGTTCGTCGGCTTTATCATGCTGCCCGGCGCGCTCTACCTGGGGCTCATTGCCGGAACGTCGCTTGGTTCTGCGGCAGAGTGGGTCACCATCGTCCTCTTCGCGGAGATCATGCGCCGGTCGTTCCTGCCGATGAAGCGGCAGGAGATTTACATCCTCTTTTACATCGCGGCTTCACTCACCGGGCTCGATACCAGCAAGGGGCTTTCGGGTGGGCAATTCGCCGGCCTCATCTGGAACCAGTACTTCGTTCAGTCGCCAAACGCCGCCATGGTATCGCGGCAGATTCCACACTGGGTCGTTCCGCCGGCCGGTTCGCCGGCCCTGCTGCACCGTACGTTCTTTGACCATGCCTGGCTGATTCCCATCGCGCTTATGCTGCTCGTCGACCTGCTGGGTCGGGTGAACAGCCTGTGCGCCGGGTACTTCCTGTTTCGCGTTACCTCCGACATCGAACGCCTGCCGTTTCCCATGGCGCCTATTGCGGCATCCGGAGCCACCGCGCTGGCGGAGGCAGCGAGCAAGGAGGAGAGCTGGCGATGGCGCGTGTTCAGCGTTGGTACGGTCATCGGGCTCGTATTCAGCGTGTTTTATATCGCCATCCCGGTATTCACCGGCGTGGCGTTCGGGAAGGCGTGGACGCTGCTGCCGATCCCATTCCTCGACCTCACCCGCAACACCGAGTCGCTGCTGCCGGGCGCCGTAAGCGGCCTTTCCTGCGATCTCGGCGGCGTCCTCGTAGGCTTCGTCATCCCGTACCCCATCGTAGTCGGCACCTTCTGGGGCTGCATGCTCACGCGCGTGGGCATGGCGCCGGTTCTGTACCACTTTGGCCTGTTTGGCAACTCCGATAACAGTGGTTGGACGCCGGGCATGAACGGTATCTACACGAAGCAGATCACCGACATCAAGTTCTGGATGGCTATCGGTATCGGCCTGCAGCTCGCGGTGGCGGCGATCGGAATCTGGATGGTAATACGTACACTGTCCAGCATGCGGAACACCGTGCGCAACCGAGGCATGCGTCGGCCGCTACCGGCCGGTCGCGGCGACTTGCCGCTCTGGATTCCCGTGCTGATCTGGTTCACCATCACGGTGACATTTCTGTGTATCTGCGACTACTTGCTGCACGTCGATTCCACGCCGACAGAGAATCACGCTATCTTCCCGGTTTGGCTGCTGGTGTTTTACGGGCTCGTCTGGTCGCCCGTGCAGTCCTACATCTCGGCGAGAATGATTGGCATCACGGGCAGCGGCGTGTCGTTTCCATATATGCAGCAGGTCTCCATTATGAAGTCCGGATACCCCTACGTGGATATCTGGTATATGCCCACGTCTCTCAATGACTATGGCGGCATGGCGCAAAAGTTCCGGGAGATTGAACTCACAGGCACCAAATTCAAGAGCGTCGTCAAGGCTGAGGTGCTAGCGTGGCCCGTACTGGCGATTGGAAGCTTCATCTTCTGGGCGTTCTTCTGGCACACTACGCAAATCCCAAGCGCTCAGACGCCATTTGCGGCAACAATGTGGCCCATTGCCGCCACATTCCAGGCCCTGTTCAATACGATCAACCGCAAGGTTGGCGCGCTCGCGTGGGTTAAGGAGGCGATCAACTATCCACGCATCGGTATCGGCTTCGCCGCGGGGCTGGCACTCTACGCCGGGTTCGCCTTCTTTCATCTACCCGAGCTGATGTTCTACGGCTTCATCGGTGGCACGGGCACAACTCCACCGTACGTGATTCCAACGATGTTTGGCGCCTGGTTGGGTAAGCGTTACTTTGAAACACGGTTTGGCGTGACCAGTTGGCGAATGTACGCGCCGGTGCTGATGGCGGGATTTGCCTGCGGCACAGGGCTTGTCGCCATGGCAGCCATCGGTTTGGCGCTGATCGCCAAGTCCGTGAACTATCTGCCCTTCTAGTCAGCCGGAATGTCGATAGCACAAATAGCAAAAATCGTTCAGCTCGGCGTGCTCACGCTGCAAGCCATTGCCCTGATGCTTGGCCTGCTGGCGTCGCGCCGCCTTCGTGCTCCGCGCCGCGCGGCCGGGGTCACGGCGCTAACACTCCTGGTAGTGCTCGCCGCAGCGTCCTGGCCGCTGCGCGCTCGCGTCGGACCGGTTGCTTCCTGGGAAGCATCGCTGATCGCCGGCGCCGTTGGCGCGTTCTTCGCTGCCGGCATCGCGCTGCCACGGCGCAAAGCGCCGGCCGCGGCTGCACTGATACTGGGCGTCGCTTGCCTTGGTGGTACGGCCGTCCTGAATGGAAAAATTGTATCGTTGGCCAACCGGATCGGCATCGCCGGCGGCGCGGTATCGTACAAGCCTGAAGTGAACAAATCGTGCATACAAAACCTGCACAGCCTATACCTGGCGTTCTCGATGTACGCACAGGATTACGACGCGCTGCCGCCGGCCGCCGGATGGCTTCAGAACCCGGACCTCGTCTCCAAGGTCCGGGAGAACACATGGCTGCATTGCCCTGCCGTCTCAAATCGGCATGACGACAAATATGGCTATGCCATGAATGATGCCGTCTCCGGAATGCCGATGCATGGACGCGATCTGAAGCAGACTCCGCACGCGGCCGAAACCGCGCTGGTCTATGACTCCAGTAATCTCGCCATAAGCGCGCACGACCGATTCAGTTCGCTGCCCTCACCGGGCAGGCATGCCGGCAAAGATAACGTACTGTACATGGATGGCCATGTCGCTGCCGTGGCGCCACACTGAATGACAGCAACCGCACCCAACGTCACCGGGGAACCGCTCCCGAGCGCCATTGATCCGCGCCGCACGCGGGTGGGATGGCAGGGCGTCACATTGGATCTGCCGCCGGACTGGACTGTGAGTGGCTTTTCGCTCGATAAAATGGATGGCTACGTTAGGGTGGATTCGCCCGGTAACGGCGGAATGACCGTGCAGGTACGCTGGCTCAACGCTACGCGACCGCGATCCGGCTCGCAGAGCCTCTACTCGCTCACCACGCAGTGGATGCGCCGTACGCCGCGCGTTGTCGTCGGCGCAGGAACAACGCCGGACTTGCGCGATAACCTTGACCGGATGATGAAGGACGCGGAGAAGCAGGCAAAGAAAGCGCGCCGGGCGTTCGAAAGCAGCGCCAAGCCGGAGCACACGGAGGGTGAGGACGGCGAACGCCAGGCGGTCAATTTCAAGTGGCAGGGCGATGGCCGCGCGCAGGGCAAGATCTGGTACTGCTCTCAGTGTCAGCGGGTTGTCATTGCGCAGGTGGTGGGACTGCAGAAGGATGCGGCAGCAATCTCCACGATCGGCGCACTCCTGTTTCAGAGTATCCGGTGCCATAGTCGGACGGATTGTGATCTCTGGGCGATCTTCGGCCTGGAGCTGGAAGTTCCAACCGATTTCCTCCTAAAGGCACACAGCCTCACCTCAGGCCACATGCACCTGGAGTTCCGCCGTAGGGCAGAGCGACTGCTGGTAGATCGCTGGGGGTTGGCCAATGTGACACTGAAGAGGTTTTCGCTTGCAGACTGGGTGGCCAACAACGCCGTGGCACGCGTCTCACGATTGGCGGCGCAGCCCGAACTTGAGCGCGCTCCGCACGGCGCGGTAATCCGTAGCGGCGGCAGTCCGTTGATGCTGCGCCTCCGAATGTTGCCGGAAATCATCACAGCGCCCAGAACCTTCCCGGCCCTCCTCGACGTGGCGGCATGGGAGTGTAAGGAAGCCAATCGAATTATGCTGCTGCAGGCCCTGCGCAACCGCAGAAGCGCCGGGCTTATACCGGCGGTACTCCAATCATGCCGCTGCCACTGAGACAACGTGTATATGGAATGGCAGCGCGACATCTGCCATTCCTCAAGCTCCGACCGCCAATAGCTGATCGCGCGGCGGCGCTGTCACTCAGGCCGGGCCGAAATTCGCGCATCGAGTGGGAGCAGTTGGATACCGGTGAAGTCGTTCTTCGGATACCGGTCAAGGAGGCCGGAACGCGGCGGACCCGCTTCGTTCGGAGCCTGTTTCACCTCCCGGGCGAAAAGAGGGTGGAACTGGATGAGGTGGGAGCCTTTGTGTGGCAGCTTTGCGATGGTGCGAACACTGTGGAACAGATCGTCCAGCAAACCGGGCGCCAGTACAAGATGAACCGCCGCGAGGCCGAGGTTTCGGTGCCCACATTTTTGCAGATGCTGCACGAGCGCAACTTTATCGCCTTTTACAAGAAGACGGGTAAGGTCAGGAGATGAGAGTGAGCCCAGCATGAGTGCGCCATCGCAAGGAACCGTGGCTCTGCGCAGCGAGGTCCAGCGCCAGATCCAGCTGCCGCTCTACAAGGCGTGGCAGATCAGCCTGAAGAGTATCCGAATGCGTTTTGCACGATCGGTGATTACCGCAATGGGCATTCTGCTGGGCATCGCCTTCTACAGCTCCGTCCGCACATCGGGCCTCTTCCCAAACCACGGAACCAGCGCCGAAGCGTTGGCTGCAGCGCACCGGCAGGAGTGGCTCGCGGTGATGGCGCTCCTGGTCTGTTTCGTCGGCATTATCAACTCGATGCTCATGTCGGTTACGGAGCGGTTCAAGGAGATCGGCACGATGAAATGCCTGGGAGCGCTCGACAGCTTCATTGTGCGCCTCGTGATTATCGAAGCCGCACTTATGGGCTTCATCGCCTCCGTCTTGGGCTGGTTTGCGGGTTGGGCCATTATCATTCTGGTACATCTAATTGGTACCGGCTTCTCCATTTTCACCGTAGCGCTGCTCCGCAACTCGTTGCGCGAGGCCTTGATAACAACTGCGCTCGGCTCTATCATTACGCTGGTGGCCGCTGTGCCGCCCGCGATGCGCGCAGCGCAGATGCCGCCGGCGGCTGCGCTTCGAACAGAAGTTTGAACGCCGTCTCTAGAACAGGTGACCTATGACATCTCACGAATACGTAGTTCGTACCAAAGGGCTGGTGAAGGAGTTCACCATGGGCGATCAAACGCTTCGAGCCCTTAATGGCGTCGATCTTGATATCTACCGTGGCGAGTACATCTCCATCATGGGTCCTTCCGGCAGCGGAAAGTCGACGCTCTTCAACGCGATCGGCGGCCTCGATAAGCCCAGCGAAGGCTCTGTGTTTATCAACGACGTGGATATGGCCCAACTCGATGCCCGCGAACTCGCTTATCTGCGCTGCCACACCATTGGATACATCTTCCAGACGTTCAACCTGATCACCGTTATGACGGCCCTCGAGAATGTAACGCTGCCAACCGTCTTTGCCGGCATGTCTACCGATGACGGTGTGGAGCGCGGGATCGAACTGCTGAACATTGTCGGCCTGGGCCACAGGCTGCACCATCGACCAAGCGAGCTTTCGGGCGGCCAGCAGCAGCGGGTTGCGATAGCGAGGGCATTAGCAAACCGCCCGTCGATTGTGTTGGCGGATGAACCCACTGGGAACCTGGATCTCAAGACCGGAAAGGAGATCATCGAGCTTCTCCGGCAGTTGAACCGCGAACAGGGTGTCACCATCATATCCGCCACTCACGACTTGAAGATGGTGGATGTAAGCGACCGTATCGTGTGGATTCGGGACGGCAGGATCGACCGGATCGAAGAGCGGGCCGACGTGGACCTGGACAAGATGCATGAGATGGAGGGCGAGGTAGCGCACGCCTGAGCGGCGCTGTTCTCATCCGCTGATGAAGGATCGAGATTACGCTGCCGCGCGTTATCAGGATTGGCGCCGCCTTGCCGGCATCGTTGAGCGCGCCGGCGCCAACCGGCGCGTGCTGCCTGAGGATCGGTTGGCGCTGCCCAAACTCGTCCGGCACGCCGCGGCCGATCTGGCTCGACTGCGTCGTTCGCCGTACGATGCGGAAGCAATCGCATGGTTGAACGTAGTGGTTGGCCGTGGTCGCGCGCTGATGCAGGCGCCGGGCCGGCTACGCAGCACCGTTCGCGCCATTGCCAACTTCTACCTGGTGGAGTTTCCCGCTGCGGCGCAGCGTGAATTCAAGTTGTTTGCCTTGGCCTTTCTAACCACTGCCATCGGTGTGGTGTACGCGTACGGCGTCTGCGTGCATAATGCGCACGCACTGAACGTCATGATTCCGCCGATGTTTCAAAGCTCGGCCAAAGCCTGGAAGAGCGGACATGTGACCGCTCAGTCCAATGCCGCGTTCTCGGGCTTCTTGATGACCCATAATCTGACGGTGGATCTTATCGCCGGCTGCGGCGGCGTGTTTGGCGGCGTGCCAACGCTTGGCGCGGTCTTCGCCAATGGTGCGACGATGGGTGCATTTGCGGCACTGATGACCCGCGCACACGCACATGCAACCTTCTGGCCGGGCATCCTGCCACACGGCATCGCGGAGCTTACGGCGCTGATGCTATGTGCAGCCGGCGGCCTGGTGCTAGGCCGGGCGGTACTATTGCCGAAAATGCCGTCACGCGCCGAATCGCTGCGGCTGGCGGCGCCGACGGCGATGACGCTCATGCTGGGAACGCTACCCCTGACGCTTTTTGCCGGCCTCGTGGAAGGCATGCTCTCGCATGTGAATCTATCCCACGCGGTGCGGTACACTTTTGCGGCCATCAACGGCACGCTCTGGTACCTTTACCTCTTCGTGCCACGCCGGGCCGGAGTGCCTGCCGGAACGGAACCGCCTCCCGCTGCGTAGTGCAAACGGTAAGGCTCGCCGGCTAATCCCAGCGCGCATCCTTCTGGCTGTCTGCTCTCGTTTATGGTCCTAATAGCCGAAGATACCGCACCAGCCGTCGTTCTACGGCAGTTGATTGCACAGCACCCCGACGTGAGGTTCCTTGCGCTGGGCCAAACGCCGCTTTGGGACGAGCCACTGAAGGCTGCCCTCATACCGTGGCTGCGCCGGGTGGGAATTGCCACCGGGATCGTAATTGGCGTGCACGATACCGACTATTTCGCCAAAAGCCACATCCACAGCGGCGGCGACCCCGGATTCCGATCGCTGCCGCACAACGACGGCTCAACGCGCAACCTTTGGTCGGCCGCGGGCGAGGTTTCGCAGCTCTTCGGCAGCGAAACGTTTCTTACCAGACACGACCTGCAGTCATTTGGAGTGGGCCTTAAAACAGCGTCCATGGCTGCCGGCGCTGCCCCGGAGGTACTTCTGGATCAGCTTACCGAAGCGTGGGGCTGGCGTGGGCTGGTAAGCACCCGTTCCGACGACATTACGGTGATGGCGCTGCCACTTTCGCAGGTCGGTGAACCGCTCCTTCGCCAGCTCCAGGACTCGGTGGAAAGTACCGTCGAGCTGGTTGGTCCCGAGTGCTGTCGGCGCGAAGGCCGTCGTGCCGGTGAGGCGCTCACGAACCTTTGCACCAGCTACTGTCAAACCCATCCCGACGCAACGCTTTCCGACCTGTTTCAGCATATCTTACCAAGCCTGTTCCGCCAGCTCTTGGGCGAACTGCCGGATAACATCACTGTTCAGAGCACCTCCCGCCTGCTGCGCTTCAACCGGCAGACCGCTGCCCAGAAGCGCTTCCAGTTTGTCGAGCTCTTCCTCAATCCGGCAACACGACCCATTGCGGAGCAGGCTTACAATCACGCTCTGGCCGGTTCCGAAATCTATACGCTCGATCGATTTGGCAGGGGAGCGATTCCCTTTGACGTGGTTACTCGGCTGCATGGGCGCGGCACACTGCGTGTTACACCCCGCGTCGTATTCGTAGAAACGCGCAACCCGGTGGCCATAGCATTGACGGAACCGGTTACCTCCGTCGCACAACTCGCGGAGGTACTCGAGCATCGATTTGGCCCCGATGTGGTCCTGACCGGCAAAGCCGTTGCGCTCATCTCGATGCTGGCGCACGAATTCAGCTTTGTGTTCAGTGAAGAAGGCTCGATGTACGTGCGCAGAACACGCGCGATGAATGACCAGATTGTGAATGCCGGAATACAACTCCGACTGATGCCGCTGCTGCGTATGCGGTATCACACCTGGAACAGCCTGTCGGAGGCGACATGTACTCTGCGTCTACCGGGCCATCTGGCACGGGCGTTTGGCGCCGACTCGATCGTAGCGCCGGAGTTCGCGGCCGGTTGGCGCGATGTGGTCCAGCGCCAACGTGAACTAAGCCGCCAGGCTGCGGAGTGGCGCAAGCCGGTGGTCGCCATGGAGCATCTGGCCCTGCTTCAGCCGGCCGAGGATTGGGACGCCCGTCGGAGCTCGTGGCTAGCGTCACGGGCCATCATTGCAGCCAACTATCGCGACTCGCTGCCTGCGCGCGCACACATCAAGGCGTTGTGGCAGCTGCTCCACGAGATAGACGGCACAATCAGTGCGTACCAGAGAGGCAGGCGCGAGGCGGTTACCGCCGCTCGCCATGCAGATCCTGACTCTGGTGCTGAGGTCGTAGCGCTGGTCGGCGACCTCACCGCCGCCAATGCGCGCCGGGCGGATCTGTGCAGGCAAATACGGAAGGCACAAAAGGGTATTCGGTGCTGGGATCGGGCGCCCGCGGTAGCAGCGGCTCGGGCAGAACAGAAACGAATCGAAGCCCAGGTTGACCTGGCCCGGATCCAACTGCTTCAAACAGCGATGCTAACTATTCGCGGCATGGAGCACACCAATCACCGGCCCACCGCATGGTGGTTTCCGGTCGTCGACAGCTCCGGCCGGTGGTTCCAGGAGGTGATCCGCACGCTGGAGCTGTATACGGAACCCGTTGTCACGGCCGGCTGAGAGCATGGCCCACGCCGCAACGGCCATGGCGGATGCCGTATGATTGAGTCGCCCGACCAGCTCCCCGATTTGCGGCGGTTGATCGCGATGTGCGCTGTCATCGCTGTAGTCGTATTCGCTATAATAGCCCGTTTGTGGTACCTCCAGATTGTTCTTGGCAGTTCACTCGCAAGCGCTTCGGATTCTCAGCGGACACGGCTCATACGCCGAACTGCCGCACGCGGCATCATCGAAGATCGCGCCGGCAATATTCTAGCCACCAGCAAACCACGCTATGTTGTATCTCTCCTGCCGAACGAGGTCCATGCCAACAGCCTGGTGTTGCCGCGTATCGCCGCTCTGATCGGCGTACCTGTCAGCGACATCGTTCAAAAGATTGCGCAGAACCGTACGACGCCGTTTGACCCGGTGCCTATTGCTGTTGGCGTGGACATGCACGTAATTACGCGTGTGGAAGAGCAGAAGCTCGACCTGCCGGGTGTGCTCATCACGCGCGATCCCATCCGGTACTATCCGCAGGGAGCTCTCTGCGCACACATTATTGGCCTTACGCGGCCGATCTCGGCAGCGCGGTTAGCGGAACTTCGGCCAAAGGGTTACCGCGGTGGAGACTATGTTGGGCTTACCGGCCTCGAAGAGAGCTACGAGTCGGATTTGCGCGGAACCAGCGGCGGCCTGGTGGTTGCTGTAGATGCAAATGGTCGCCTACAGCGAGATCTCGGCGAAACGCCTTCCGCGGCAGGGCACACGCTGGTGCTGAACCTGGACCTCAACCTGCAAAAGGCCGCCGAGCAGGGCTTGAACACGGCTCTACAGGAGGGTCATCCCGGCGCCGCCGTGGCGCTGGACTGTAGTACCGGCGGTGTGTTGGCAATGGTGAGCACGCCGTCGTTCGATCCGAACACCTACGGGCACGATTACTCGCAACTCCTCGCGAATCCCCAGCATCCGCTTATTAACCGCGCCACCGATAGTCACTATCCGCCGGGCTCAACCTTCAAGCTGGTGACGGCTGCTGCCGGATTCGCTTCGGGCACCACGTCGCCATCTACCGGAGATTACTGCAGTGGCTCCATCACGGTGGGAAAGCGCGTGTTTCACTGCGACAAACGCAGCGGTCACGGCGCCCTGGCCTTCGTCAAGGCACTGGGTGTTTCGTGCGACGTCTACTTCTGGCACGTGGCGATGCGCGCCGGCACTGCCGCACTTTTAGACGCTGCACACCGGTACGGGCTGGCGCAGCCCACCGGTATCGACTTGCCCGCCAGTGTGGATGACCGCGGTAATGTGCCGTCGCCAGATTGGAAAAGAAAACACAAGCTAGGTCCCTGGCTCCCGGGCGACCTCCTCAATATGGCGATTGGCCAGGGATACGTGGGCGTAACGCCGCTCCAGTTGGCCGACTACACAGCTGCAGTAGCCAATGGTGGAAGCCTGATGGTGCCACACCTGGTATCGGAGGTGTTGGATGACAGTTCCGGCACGGCCAGGGTGGTACGCACCTTGAGCCCGGCCGTCCGGTCGCACCTGGGCCTCACGCCGGATCAGCGCGACGCCATCGTTTCGGGCATGATCGAATGCCTCGGGAAGGGCGGTACCGCAGAAAACTGCGGCATATCCGGCCTGACCTGGGCCGGCAAAACCGGCAGCGCGCAGGTGTTTATTCACGGGAGAAAGGCCACCACTTCCGTGTTCGTCTGCTTTGCGCCGGCATGGCAGCCTCGCATTGCCATAGCAGTGCTGGTAGAAGGCGGCGGCTACGGCGCCGATACAGCCGCGCCAATTGCCCGGCAGATGGTGGCTGAGTATCTCCACATCAAACTGCACCACCAGGTGGCCATTGGGCCACGACCCGGCCACTGACCACATGCTTGCATCCCTCAGCATACGGCAGTTCGCCATCATTGAACGGTTGGACGTTGAGTTTGGACCTGGTTTGTCGGTTCTTACGGGTGAAACCGGTGCGGGCAAGTCCATAGTTATCGACGCCCTAGGACTTGTTTTGGGTGAAAAAGCCGACTCGGCGGCAGTGAGGGATGGCGCCGACCGCGCCACCGTTGATGCCGTATTCGATCTTTCCCGTGCACCTGCCACGCGCGCAGCGCTGCTGGAAATGGGATTCGACTTGGATGAGGGTACGCTTCTGGTCTCGCGCGAAGTCACCACAGCCGGCAAGTCTACCGCGCGGATCGCCGGCCGGCCCGTGACCAATGCTCAGCTGCGTGAGGCCGGCGCCGTCCTCGTGGACCTTCACGGGCAGCACGAGCATCAGTCGCTGCTCAAAACCTCCGCCCAGCTTGCTTTCCTCGATGAGTGGATCGGCGACGCCGCTCAGGCGTTGAAATCGCAAACTTCCGCCATCTGGAGAGAGCGCGCGGAGGCAATCGCCGAGCTGGAACGTGTGGCCGCCGCCGCCAGCGCTCGCGGCAGTAACCTCGAGCTGGCGCGCTTCCAGGCAAGCGAGATTCGCGAGGCAGGATTCACGACGACGGAGGCGGAAGCGCTCGAGCGCGATCGGGAGCGGGCTGTGCACGCTCACCGTCTCGCCGAGCTTGCCGGCACCGCGTTGATGGCGCTCTCCGGCGACGAGCAGACGCCCGGTTGTGCGGATACTGCGGCCCTCGCAGCGCAGGCGCTGGACGCCATGATGCCGCTCGACGCCTCGGTCAGTTCATTGACGGACTCGGTCCGGGCAGCCCAGATTGCGCTTGTGGAAGCGCGCCACGAGCTTGTGAGTTACCACGAGCGGCTGGAGATGGATCCGGAACGGATTGCTCAGATCGAGGCGCGCTTCGACCAGCTTCAACAGCTCCGTCGCAAATATGGCGCCACCGTGGAAGATATCCTGGCTTATGCGGAGGCCGCGGAAGCGCAATTGAGCGGCGCGGAGGATCAAACTGCACGCATGGCCGAACTGGAACGCCGTGTTGAGGAACTCAACGCGCTCATGGCGGAGCAGTGCACGCACCTTTCTCGTGTTCGTAGCGAGGGCGCCCGGCGCTTTGAGGCAGCCGTGATGGAAGAACTCATGGGCCTAAGTATGGCTGGCGTCCGTTTTCAGGCAGAGCTGCACCCCTCGTCGCCCGGGGCCAATGGCGCCGACACCGTGGAATTTCTGATTTCAGCCAATCCGGGCGAGCCGGCCAGGCCACTTGTGCGGATCGCGTCCGGCGGAGAAATATCGCGGGTGATGCTTGGCATCAAGTGTGCCCTGGCGCGGAATGAACCGATGCCCTCTATGGTTTTCGACGAGGTGGACGCCGGTATCGGTGGCCAAACCGCCAATGCGGTTGCCCACCGTCTCTCATCCCTTGCCGAAAGCGCGCAGATACTCTGCATCACCCATCTGGCTCAGATTGCCAGTCGGGCGGGCCACCACTTCGCCATCGTAAAGACGGAATCCGGTGGGCGCATCACCACGTCGCTGAATCCGCTGGATGGCGAGGATCGGGTCGTGGAAATCGCACGCATGATTGGTGGCGCGGAGCAGAGCGCAGCGGCGCTCATGCACGCTCGTGAGATGCTGCGCACACCGTCGCGATCCGACGACCACACGGGTATGAAGGGCCCAGCCTAGTCCGCCTTGCCAATCGCAGACCGCATGGCCGTGTAGCGAGCGTACAGCTCGTCCCACTGCGCCGTCTCGGCTCCGGGCAGATACTCCGTTACGGAAAACGACCGGCGCACCACCGCCCTGGCATCTGCCAGACTGCCAATGTGCCCCAGGCCGATTGCCTGGACCAGGACGTTGCCAATGGCTGTGGCTTCCACCGGTCCGGCCGCTACTCGTCGGTTGGTCGCGGATGCCGTCATTCGGCACAGCAGTTCGTTCTGAGAGCCTCCGCCCACGATGTGGATCGTGGTGAAGCGGCGCCCGCAGAATTCCTCCAGCCGTTCCAGAGTCCAGCGATATCGCAGCGCAAGGCTCTCGAAGCAGCAGCGCGAGATTGCGCCTATGGACATCGGCTGCGGCTGGCCGGTGCGACGGCAGAACTCCTGGATAGCGCCAGGCATATCGGTTGGGGCAAGAAAGCCGGAGTCGTCCGGCTCAAGAACCGCGCCGAACGCAGGCGCCGCGGTCGCCTGCGCCACCAGGTCGCTGTACGAGTACTCCTGCCCGGTACGCCGCCAACTGGCCCGACACTGCTGCAGCAGCCACAATCCCATGATATTCTTAAGCAGGCGGGTGGTGCCGAACACGCCGGCCTCGTTGGTAAAGTTGCTGCGCAAGGTCTCTGGCGAAATCCTCGGCGCTTCCAGCTCCACACCCATCAGCGACCACGTACCGGAACTGATCCACACAGAGTCCTCGCAATCCATGGGCACGGCTACTACGGCAGATCCGGTGTCGTGCTCCGCCGGGGCAACATAGCGAAGGGCGTCGGCGCCGGTCTCTTCCGTAACCGCACGGGTCAGGCTTCCGCGAACGGCGCCGGAGGGACAAATCTCCGGTAGAATCGCAGTGGGCAGGCCGAGCCGCTCCAGCAGTCCGCGCGCCCAATCTCCAGTTGCCGCATCCACCATCTGCGTGGTGCTTGCTATGGTCCGTTCCGCTCCGGATTCTCCCGTAAACCAGTAAGCGAGCAAATCCGGCATCATCAGGAGCCGGTGCGTTTGCGCCAACAGTTCGGGGCGGCGCTGCTTAAGGTACAGAAGCTGAAACAGAGAGTTGAACTGAAGGAATTGGATACCGGTAGTCGCGAAGAGTTCGGCACGCGGCACAATCTCAAATGCCGCCTCCGGCATTCCCTCGTTACCGGCATCACGATAGTGGCGTGCCGGCGCCAGGAGCGCGCCATCCCGCCCGACAAGCCCGAAATCCACACCCCACGTGTCGATACCCAACGAGGCGATCGCCGATCCATACGTGTGCGCGGCCTTTGTCAGACCAGCTTTCAGCGCGGCAAACAACGCCGGCGCGTCCCAAACCAGCCAATCGCCCTGCTGTTGACCGCCGTTGGCGAACCGATGCGCTTCGTCCAGAGTCAAGCGATCGCCGTCAAACGCGCCGACCAATGCGCGGCCACTTTCGGCTCCGATATCAAAGGCAAGGTATTTCTGTTCGGCCAAAGGCTCCTCCCCGCGCGGCCACCCACGCTACCTCATTGGTGTGGCGACGGACGTAAATCCTGCGGCATACCGCTCGGTTGCCGGCGCTCGGCGTGAGCCGCCGCACGCTGACGCCTCGCCCGCTTGACGATGCGGCCAACGCGCGCCACCGCCTACAGAGCCTGGCTGCCGGCCCGGTTACCGATGGCCTGGTGGAGGAGCTTTGGCGTGCTACAGAACCCGCAGCTCGCCTCTCTGCAGACCCGGATCAAGCCGTCCGCTCGTTGGTGCGCTGGGCCGGTGCGGTCCATACACCATATCCCCACCTCCGATTCCTCATTGATCACCCGCCGGCGCTCAAGCTCTTCTGCCTGGTGACGGGCGCCAGTGGCTACGTTGCGGACCTGCTTGTACGCCATCCCGGCCTTATCGAGATGGTAACCAATCCCGGTATGCGAGACAGGCTGGTCACCGGTGACCAGATGCGAGCTGATCTCCTGCGCCTGATCGGAGGCATCCATGGCGCAGCCATGCAGGGTGAAGCTCTGCGCAGTTGGAAGGCTCAGGAAACAGTTCGGATAGCAGTACGAGACCTCGCCGGCCTCGATCCGCTGCAAACCGCCGTCTCCGGTTACTCCGCCGTCGCCGACGCCAGTATTGAGGCGGCGCTAATGATGGCAGCCGGAGTGTGCGGAGTCGATTCGGCCCGGCCACTTGTGGCGGCCGTAGCGCTCGGCAAACTCGGAGGAAGCGAACTCAACTACTGCAGCGATATCGACCTCCTGTTTATCGCGGACGAGCTCGCCGATGAGCGCGTGGCGACGGAGGTCGCAGAGAGAACTATCCAGATACTCTCGGATACAACGGCGTCGGGCATTGTGTTCCGCGTGGATACGCGCCTGAGGCCGGAAGGCAATTTCGGAGCGCTCATCCGCTCACCCTCCTCGTATAACGCCTACTACGAAAGCTGGGCCGAAGTTTGGGAGCGGCAGGCGCTGGTAAAGGCACGGTTTGTATCAGGCAATCGTGACGCGGCCATGGCATGGCAGAGGTTTGTTACGCCGTTCGTCTACCGGAGCGGGACCACACCGGATGTGGTAGCCGCCATACGGAGCAACAAGCAGCGCATCGAGGCAGAGGCCGAACTCACCAATGAGCAGCACTCCAACATCAAACGCGGCATCGGCGGTATACGGGATATCGAGTTTACGGTTCAGTTGCTGCAGTTGGAATATGGCGGAAGGTTTGCAGACCTGCGCACGCCAAACACACTCGACCTGCTGCACCGGCTCGCGGAACGGGAATTGATGGCGGCCGGCGAAGCGGAGTACGCCGCCGAAGACTACATCTACCTGCGAACGCTGGAGCATCGGCTGCAGCTGGCGGCTGGGCATCAAACTCAGTCGCTACCCGAGCCGGGCCGCGAGCGCGACCTGCTTGCGCGCCGAATGGGATTCTCGGACCCGAAAGTGTTCGAAGCCGATCTTGCGCGCCGGCGGAGCCGAGTACGGCGCTTGCTCGAGATGCGATTCTACGGCAGGCTGGCGCAACAGTCGTCGTCTGAGACGAGCGCAACCACCGAGTTGCTGCGACTGTTGCAAACGGTGGATAACCCGGATGCCAGAATCCGTCTCGCACACAGCTTGAGCGCGATGGGTTTTCAGCGCCCGGATGCCGCAATTGAAATCCTATCGACGTCTGTACGGGGCAACGAATACGGCGGCATGCCTCCGGATACGGCGCTAAGGTTCCGGCGCCTGGCTAACAGGCTTTTATCGCTCTGTACTTCCACGCCGGATCCCGATGCCGCGCTCAACGGAATAGAAGAGCTTGCGACAGCGGTGCCGAATCGGGCAGAGCTCTATGCCGCCATGCACGACGGAAGCGACCTGATGGAGCGTTTGGTGTCGCTAGCCGCGGCGGCGCCGTCGGTAGTCCGGCAGTTGGCCCGGCATCTCGAATGGTTGGAAGGCATCATTGAGTCGCCAGATCAGTCCGAGGAGGGTTACGGCAGCGCTGCGGAGGTTGTCGCAGAGCGCGATACCGACTCCGCGCTTCACGCACTTTCGCTGTATCATCAGCGGCAGCTGGCGGGAATAGCCGCAGCCTCGGTCGCGAGGCAAGCCGGCGCTGCACGCGTCGGCGCGCAGCTCTCCGCACTGACAGATGAGACGCTTGCTGCGCTTCTCAGCCTGGCGGTGCGCCAAGTACCCGGCGTGGCGAGCGCAGATCTGTGCGTTGTGGGCCTAGGTAAGCTGGGAGGCCGCGAACTTGGCCTTGGGAGTGACTGGGATGCCGTCTTTGTTTACAACGACGGCTCAGCCGATGCCGCGACCCGCCAGGCTGCTGAGGAGGCAGTTGGCTGGCTGTTACGCGCGGTCGACACGCTCCGGGATTACGGCGCGGCCGTTTCACTCGATTTGCGCCTTCGTCCTTGGGGCGCCGCTGGCGCCATAGTTTGGGGACTTCACGCTCTTGCGGAGTATTATAATCGGGACGCCGAAACGTGGGAACGGCAGGCAGCTCTGAAAGCGCGAAACGTGGCAGGCGCCGCGGAAACCGGGCGAGCGGCCGTACGGCTGTTGAACGAGGCCTCCTGGGGACGTGGGCTTTCGGGCGAAGCCGACTCCGAAATCCTTGCGATGTGGCGCCGTGTGCGCCGCGAGCGCTATCGCCCTGCCGACGAGTGGAGAGATCTGAAGCTGGCGCCGGGCGGAATGCTGGATATCGAATGGCTCGTCCAGCGGTTCCAACTTTTAGGCGCCGTGGCGAATCCCGATCTGCAGGCTGCTTCAACACGCGCCGGCCTGCTCGCGCTTGTTTCTGCGGGCTATATGCACAGCGACGACTGCACTAAAATGGTCGAACACTACGATGCGTACGGACGGTTGCGGAATAGCGCGTGGCTGCGAGCGCCAGGTGAAAACCGATTGCTGCCGGAGGACCCCGGCGAGATGGCTCGGCTTCTGCTCCTGTCGGATTGGAGGGATTGGCAGCCAGACTATCCTCCTGACCAGAGGGTGACGGCACGCATGGATCAGGTTCGCGAGATAATGTCGCGCAGTTGGTCCGGCGCCGGGTTAGAGGAATCGGAATAGTGCCTGGCATGGCGGCAATATGGGTGCTGGCTTCGTACCTGCTCGGCTCAATTCCGTTCGGTCTATGGATCGCACGCCGGTTCGCAGGCGTGGATATCACGGCGGCAGGAAGCGGTAACATCGGTTCCACCAATGTGATGCGCGTTTGCGGCCCACGGCTGGCCATCGTGGTGTTTCTGCTGGATGTGCTGAAGGGATTCGTGCCACCGTTCATCGTGTTTCACGCCGGAATGGCTCCGTCGGTCATTATCATGGCTGCCATGGCCGCCATAATCGGGCACAACTTTTCGGTGTGGCTTGGCTTCCGCGGCGGAAAGGGCATCGCCACCAGCCTTGGCGCACTGCTGGGCGTATCGCCGCTCGTCGGCGTTTCAGCGCTTGCCGTGTTCTTACTTGCCGTTCTCGTCGTCCGGTACATATCCGTTGGGTCGATTCTGGCTGCAATATCGCTGCCGGTGTTCATGCCGATCTACTACCCGCACGATTTATGGCGACTAGGCTTTGCTTCGCTTGCTGGAGTGATGGCGTTAATAAAACATCGCGCCAACATTGGGCGTCTGCTCAAAGGGACCGAACCTCGCCTCAACCTTAGGCGCCGAATTGCGCGAGATTGATAGAAGCGACTATTCCCGCAGCGGAAGTGACGGTGTGGGGTGGGCTGCCGCGCGACAACGCCACGCTCACGTGGTGCGTACCGCCGCATCTTGTGGGTTCGCTGGAAGTCGGCTGCTGCGTGGAGGCGCCGCTCGGGAGCGGTACCGTCTTTGGATTTGTAATGCGGCTTTGGAATATGCCGTCGCAGCATCCGCTTGCTGACCGCCTGCGCCCGATCTCGGCACGGATCCTTGGCGGACTCGACCTCAACCCGGAGCTCGTGGACCTGTGTGCGTTTATGGAACATCTGTGGCTCGCCACGCCGGGCGAGGCCCTACACACGCTGGTACCTGGCCGTGGCGGCGCCCGCATCGTGCGTCGCTTACGTCTGGTTGACGGCGTTAACGCCGACAGGCAGTTGAGGAACGCGCCAAATCAGTCCGCTATCGTACGTGCACTCGCCTCTTTGGGAGGCGCGGCCGAATCCGGCGCCGTGCAGCAAGCGAGCGGTCTCGCGGCGTTTCAGCCAGCAAAGGCTGCCCTGGTACGTCGAGGCATGCTGGTGGAAGAGCCAGCGCTGGTAGCAGCGCGCGCGCCGGTTCGGGCACAGCGGTTTTATCGGTTACCGCCGGATTACGCTCGGATCCATGCGCGCCTCGGCCGGCAGCAGCAGCGCATCCTGGAACTTATAGAGGCAGTTGGAGAGACGGCCGGCGGCGAGCTGAGCGAGGAGCAGGTCATCTCCGCCATCGGTTGTGCACGGGCTTCCATTACCACGCTGGTGCAGTCCGGTCGCCTTCTTGTGCGCTCGGCCGCACTCTGGCGGAATACAGTGGCAGCTCACAGCAGCGCCAGCACGCCTCCGGTGCTCTGCGGCGAGCAGGCGGCCGCGGCGCGGAGCATGTGCAGCGCAATCGACGCCGGATCGTTCCGGCAGATACTGCTTTTCGGTGTAACCGCAAGCGGCAAAACTGAGATCTATTTGGCCGCGGTGCGCCACGCACTCGACCAGGGCCGGACGGCACTGGTGCTTGCGCCTGAAGTGGCAATCACCGCGCAGGTGCTCGACCTGTTTGCAGCCAGGTTTCCCGGCCAGTGCGCGGTGCTTCACTCACATCTGGCCGATGGCGAGCGGCTGGACCAATGGCGCAGGATAGCGGCCGGCGAGGCGCGCGTGGTCATCGGCGCGCGCTCCGCCGTATTCGCACCGCTCACCAACATCGGTCTGGTGGTTGTGGATGAAGAGCACGACGCATCGTACAAGCAGGAGCAGGGCGTGCGATACAGCGCGCTAGATGTTGCGCGATGGCGCGCGCAGCGCTGGAACGCACTGTTGGCCCTCGGTAGTGCGACGCCGTCTTTGGAGTCGTACTACCTCAGTGAGCAGACGGCACAAGGCGCATGTACGCCGCTGGTGCGATGCGAGGTCACGACGCGAGTGCTGGACCGAGCGCTGCCAACGTTTGATGTCGTAGACATGCGGGTGGCCGGCAGCCGGACCCTGCTCTCAAAGCCGCTTACCGACGCCCTGACGGAAGCGGTGCGGGCCGGCGAGCAGGCTATTCTGTTCCTGAACCGTAGGGGCTACGCGCGATTCGTTCTCTGTCGCGATTGTGGCCACACTCCACACTGCGTGAACTGCGACGTGGCGCTAACGCTCCACATGGAGGACCTCACGCTGCGGTGCCACCACTGCAACAGCAAAACGCGCTGCCCGGTGGTCTGCCCCCAATGCAGCAGCAAGCGCATCCAGAGTTTCGGAATCGGTACCGAGCGGCTTGACGAGGAGCTGCGGCTGTTGCTCCCGGAGGCTCGGATTGCGCGGCTGGACCGCGACACCACAGCGCGTCGCGGAGCGCACTCCACGATTGTGCGCGACTTTCGGAACCACACGTGTGACATTCTGCTGGGAACGCAGATGGTGGTGAAGGGTCTCGACTTCCCCGGCGTGACGCTGGTCGGCGTCGTTGCAGCAGATACCTCCCTGCAGACGCCGGACTTTCGCGCAGCGGAGCAGACGTTTCAACTCGTCACCCAGGTGGCCGGTCGGGCCGGGCGCGGCGAGCGGCCGGGCAAGGTGGTTGTACAGACGTTCAACCCCGATCACTATGCCCTGCGGGCGGCGATAGCACACAACTATATCCAGTTCTATTCCCGTGAGATCGAGTATCGGCGCGAACTGGGCTACCCGCCATTCGGCCGCATTGTGAATCTGCTCTGGCAGGATGAGCAGTCGGATGCTGCCAGGCGCAGAGCGCGCAGCGCGGCTGGCATCGTGCGCGGAATCGTGGCTGACGGCACTGTGAAGGTACTGGGCCCGGCGCCGGCGCCAATCGAGAGAATAAAAGGTCGCTATCGCTGGCACGTTGTATTGCGCGCACCAAACGCGTTCGACCTTACAACCGCCGTGAGTAAGACCATGCAGGCCGCTCCGCCCGATACAGCCACCGGTCTTGTGATCGACTTCGACCCGCGAAGCCTTGTCTAAGGCTGGGCCAGGCGCGAACATGCCAAAAGCAAGCTCACTGCCTATCGCCGAACTGGTTGAACTCGAAACCGGCCGTGTGATCGCGCCGCGATTATTCGTGGCCACTTCGGCTTGGAGCAGAACTGCCGGGTTACTCGCGCTCCCACGGCTCGCTCGAGGCGAAGCGCTCTGGCTGCAGCCATGTAACGGTATACACACCTGGATGCTGAGCTATGCTATCGACGTTCTGTTTCTGGCGGCCGATGGCGCCACGCTCCGTCAACAGAGCCATCTTGCGCCATGGCGGTTTTGTGGCCCGGTGCGTGGGGCGCGCGTCGCCGTGGAGCTGCCAGTCGGCGCGCTTCACGAAGCCAGGCTCGATCTCCGGATGCACTACGGCCTGAGGCGTACGGAGGGCCGGTAAAGGAACGAGATTCCCCAGGCGGCCGTCAAAAGTAGCGTCGGCCTGCACTGTGCCCAACTTTTGGCTGAATCAAGGAGCATTTATGTACGGAACGTTCCAAAACGAACCGATTGTGGGATTTACCGATGACAAAAGTCGGCGCTTGATGCAGGATGCCATCAAGCGCGTCGGCGGCGAATTGGGCCGCGACCACCCGGTGATCATTGCCGACGAGCGCATTCATACCGACCATACCATCGCCAGCCGCAACCCGGCACGACTTACGCAGAGCCTTGGCGTGGTCTACGACGGTACGCCCGAGTTGGTTGACCGCGCCGTAGATGCAGCCACCGAGGCGTTTCCGTCGTGGTCACGGCTCTCGTTTGAAGAGCGCAGTCGCTATCTGGCCAAAGCTGCCGCGATGCTGCGCCGCCGCATTTACGAGTTTTCGGCGTGGATGGTTTACGAGGCCAGTAAGAGTTGGCCGGAGGCGTACGGCGACGCCGCTGAGGCGGTTGATTTCCTCGAATACTACGCCCGGGAAGCGGTTCGGATGGGTGAGTACCACGAAATGTCGCCGTATCCCGGCGAGGAGAACGAGCTCCGCTACATCCCAATGGGCGTGGGCGCCATCATCAGCCCGTGGAACTTTCCGCTGGCAATTCTTTGCGGCATGACGGCGGCCGCCATCGTTACGGGCAATACCGTTGTGATCAAGCCGGCAGAACAGACGCCGATAGTCGCCTCGAAGTTCTGGGAGCTTCTGCACCATGCCGGCGTGCCGCGCGGTGTGGTGAACCTGGTGACGGGTCCCGGTGAGACGGTTGGGGAAGCGCTTACGGGCCACGCCGGCATACACTTTGTATCGTTCACAGGCAGCCGGGATGTTGGTCTGCGAATCTACCAGCGCATCGCCACGCCCGTGGCCGGGCAGCGCCACATCAAGAAGGCTGTTCTGGAGATGGGTGGCAAGGATGCGATTATCATCGACCAGGATGTGAACCTCGATGGCGCCGCCGACGGCGTAGTCGCCTCGGCATTCGGCTTTCAGGGACAGAAGTGCTCGGCCTGCTCGCGCCTTATCGTACACACGAAGGTTTACGATGCCATCTTGCCCAAGTTGCAAGAGCGCGCGGCTCGCCTTACGGTTGGCGATCCTACAAATCCGGAGAACCAGATGGGCGCGGTCATCGATGCCGATGCTTATACCAAGGTCTCCTACTACTCCGCGGTTGGCCGGGCCGAGGCGCAGTTGCTTTTCGGTGGGGAGGATGCCAACGAAGCTCCCGATGGTGGCTACTTCGTCCATCCCACCATATTTGTGGATGCACGGCCCGACTCGCGCATTGCCCAGGATGAGATATTTGGACCGCTTCTCACCGTAATCCGGGCCGAGTCGTTCGAGGAGGCGCTGGTTATAGCCAACAACAGCGATTACGGCCTGACCGGCGGCGTCTACTCGTACAATCGCGAGAATCTTGCGCTTGCGCGCCGCGAATTCCAGGTCGGTAACCTCTATCTCAATCGCAAAATAACCGGGGCCCTCGTTGGCGTTCAGCCGTTCGGAGGCTTCAAACTCTCCGGCACATGTTCCAAGGCGGGTGGGCCGGACTACCTGGGCCACTTTGTGCAATCCAAGGCGATCTGCGAGCGCTGGTAGGCTTCAGCGCGAGGCTGGCCGAGTTGCCCATCACGTATCGTCTGCGCCGCGAAGCTTGTCCAGCGTCGGTGCCGTTCATCCAACCGGCTTGTCATTCCGAGTCAAGCCGAGGGAGTGGCAGTTGATGGTTCCGGGTCTGCCATTGTTTGCCGCGTTCCTGTCTGGCCCGTGAGTACCCGAGCCCGGAGCTGGAGATAGTCCCCGCGTCGCTCAGAATGACAGTTCGCGCCTGGTTGACGTCTGCGGATGGGTCGTCACGTCCGGCCACGCCCTGGTCCCGGTGCATCCGCCGGATCCGACCTTATTGAGGTTACCCCCACCTGTGACGCGGCCGGCTTCGGTTCTGCCGCGCAAACCAGCGCTTGACGCTCCCGAAACACCATGCTATACTTTCGTTTGTGCCATGCCGACGTAGCACAGTGGTAGCGCAGCTCTTTCGTAAAGAGCAGGTCGTCGGTTCGAATCCGACCGTCGGCTCTCGCAGCCTTCGGGCACGCATAATATCGCCGGCTTGAATACCGGCACGGCAGTGTGCGGCCCGTGGCTCTCTATCCGCCCGGGCCGTTTCTTGCAGCAGACAGATCGCCAGGCACGGTGGGCAGCCCGAGATGGCGTGGTGATCGAAATCGGATCGCGGTTGGATGGCAGGCGCTTGCCGGTCCACGTTCCCAAGCTCTGCGGCTCCCGATGAGGTTGCCATGGATTTCGATCTGAACACCTCGATACCGCAGTCGGCGGATGCGGATGGCGAGTACAGCATCGTCGCGATGGGTCTTACCAAGCGATTCGGTGCTCAACTGGCCGTGGATAACGTTGATCTTGCCGTGAAGAAGGGCGAGTTCTTCGGCTTTCTGGGGCCGAACGGCGCCGGTAAGACAACCGCTATCCGGCTGATGTGCGGCCTCCTGCGTCCGGATGGCGGCGGGGTTCGCCTCGCCGGCTACGAGTTGGCGACGCAGCCGCTTTTAGCGCGCGGATGCCTTGGTGTTCTACCGGAAGAGCCTTACCTATACGAACGGCTGACCGCGCTGGAGTTCCTGGTTTTTGCCGGTCAGATGTACGGCATACCAAAGGCCGATGCCACGGCCCGCGCGGGCGATTTGCTGGAGTTGATGGAGCTTACCGAAGATCGGAACAAGCTGATCATCGATTTCTCCATGGGCATGAAGAAGAAGACGGCGCTCGCGGCGGCTATCATACACTCTCCACGGGTGATGTTTCTGGATGAGCCGTTTAACGGTATCGACCCAATCTCCGTTCGAGCAATTCGCACTGTCTTGCGTCATCTTACTGAGCGTGGAACCACGATCTTTATCTCGTCACACGTTATGGAGGTCGTGGAGAAGCTGTGTGATCGCATTGCAGTGATCAATCATGGCCGTATTGTGGGTATGGGCGCTATCAGCGAGCTGCGCGAGCAGGTTCAAGCCGGCACGGGATCGACGCTGGAGGATATCTTCCTGAAAATGGTGGATGCCCGCGAGGAAGCAGAAGAGCTGAAGTGGCTGTAGCGCCGTCCCGGCGGGCGCCGGCGCAGCCCTCGCCGGCCAGGTCTGCGCGTGTCATCCGACTTCTGGTCTGGCTGAAGACCAAAACCATGTTGCGGCAGATGCACGGGCGATCCCGCGCCAGCGCGATTATCACCGGCCTCGTTCTTCTTGTGATGCTTGGGCCGGTAGGTTTCGGCGCCGCATTCGCCGTCGGCGGGTTCGCACTCAGCGTTTCGGATGACGCGGCGCTCCGCCTGGCCGAGGTGCTGCTCTACTTCGTCTACTTCGTTTGGGTGATGGGACCGTTGATGGGCTTCCAGATCAGCGAGATGTACGATATATCCCGCCTCTTCATCTTTCCGGTTACGCACCGGCAGATTCTGATCGCTGCAGTGGTCGGCTGCCTCTCGGATTTCTGGGTGATCTTTGCATTGCCAACCTTGACGGTTCTGGTGCTCGTCTTCTCCAACCGTACCGGTACCGGCGCCATCCTTGCGGCAACTGCAATGGTTCTTTTTCTCATCCACACATTCGCTCTCTCGCAGGCGATCGGCATCTCCAGCAGCGCGCTTCTCAAGAGTCGAAGATATCGCGAAGTTGTGACCGTTGTGGTAACGCTGTTTTCGCTGGGCTTCTATTTCGCCTGGCAGATACTGGCCCGAAGCGCATTTACATTCAACTACCGAAACCTGCTGCACAAACCGCTGTGGACATGGTTGGCCGCGATGCCGCCGGCGATGGCCGCGAATGCGATGGCCGATGCGCGTGCCGGCGCAATACTGCCGGCGCTCACCTGGATCATCGTGCTGGCGTGCGCCGCCGCAATCACGGTTTGGGCGGCCGCCTGGGCCGTGGAGCGTACGTGGCAGGCGGGTGAAGTCCTTCCACGCCAACCGAGACGCGCCGCGACAAATCACGCCGAGGTCGAAGTTGCACCATCACGGGCGCTCGCGACGCCAACCTGGATACCGCGAGTCGTGGCTGCGATGGCGAGCAAGGAGAGCGCGTACATCGTTCGCGATCCGATCTACCGGCAGTACGCCCTCAGCCTGATCTATGCCGTTGGCGTTGGCGTGCTCCTTGGACTGAAGCGTGGAACTGCGCAGGTTTTTGGCGGCGCGGAGCACGGCTTTGTATTTGCCTGGCTGCTATTCATGGAACTTGCGCTGATGGCGAACTGCTTTGGCGCCGACGGCGCGGCGGCTGGGCAGCTCTTTCTGTTCCCCTGCCGGCGCAGGGAGATATTTCTCGGGAAGAACCTTCCCATGTTCGCGATTCTTTCCGTAGTCAACTCCGCCGCGATCGTTCTGGTGGCGGCGATTACGGATACCTTGCCCGGCATCTGGCAGTGGGTGGTTCTGACTGAATTGACGCTAGTGCTCACGATTGGTGTCGGAAACATCACCTCTGTCCTCGCGCCGTATCGAGTCCAGCTTCGCAACGCGCGGCTACGTGGCGCGGCCGGTGCGCGTGGCTGCACCTACTCGCTCGTCTATTTTGGCGTCTTCCTGGCGGTTGGTATTCTGGCGCTGCCGCTAGACGCCGCCGTGTTTGTGCCCGGCTTGCTCGTAGGCGCCCAGTGGTACGCGCTTTCAATCCCATTGGCCGTGCTGTACGCGCTGGCCATGTATGCCGTGACGCTGACCATTGCTGAGCGGCTGCTTAATGGGCGGGAGCCGGATATTCTGGCCAAGCTTGCAGCAAGTACTTAACCCAACAGTGAAGGAGATAAGAGATTGGTAGAACCGATTGGCCTTGCAGTAATCGAGAGCTATCTGGACGGCCTGGTCCCGGCGCGCAATGCCGTGATGGCGGAAATGGAAGCCTACGCTGCGGAAGTCAACTTTCCCATCATTGGTCCTGCCGCAGGCTACTTCAACTACACCGTTGCACGCATGCTGGGTGCCCGGCAGGTCTTCGAACTGGGTTCCGGGTACGGATACTCAACTGCATGGTTTGCGCGCGCAGTACGGGAGAATGGTGGTGGCACAGTTCACCATGTGGTTTGGGATGACGAACTCAGCGGCAAGGCTCGCGGTTATATCGAGCGGCTTGGCTACACCGATACCGTGGAGTTTCACGTGGGCGAGGCGGTGAAGACGCTCGCTGAAGTTGGGGGCGAGTACGACCTGATGTTCAACGACATCAACAAAGATGGATACCCGGCCTCAATTCCGGTGATCAAGCAGCACCTGCGGCCCGGCGGCGCACTGCTTATCGACAACATGGTCTGGAGCGGAAAGGTGCTCGGTTCAGCAGACCAGTCCGCCGAAACCAACGGCATACGCGAGGCAACCCGGCTGCTCACCACTGATCCCGATTTCATCACCACCCTCGCGCCGATCCGCGATGGTGTTATGCTGGCGTGGCGAGCCCGGTAACCGAAAATGGTGCCCGTGGTAGGCGTGGGACCACCGACACTCGCGGTCGATCGAGAAAAGCCTGCAGCGCCAGGCCAGCGCCCAGCGTGACCAGCAGGTCCTCTCCGCCAGCCGTCATGCTCGGCCCGCAAGCCATAGCGAGATAAGCCCGTTGCGGGCATTCGGCGCACCGGCTTCGTGGCCCCGTGGCTTTAGTATCGTTAACGGGATAGCTCCGTTTCTATCCCGCTGAAGTCCCTTCTGCCCGTTCAGCCATCCTGAGCGAGGACGAGCCGCAACTCGAACAGGAACCGGGATCGTACTCGCGATGGTCGGGCTATCCGGCAATTCACCGCGTAAGATGGCACGGCGTCTCCGCGGGCGTGCATTACTCGTTGAGGGCAACTGGATCCGGCACAGGAACTAGGCGCACTAATGCGTCAGTACTGCGGCGAGAGGCTGGCGCCCGATCCTGCCCCGAGCGCCACGGACCCGTGTCTATACCGGGTCGTGAACCGCTGGCCGGCGAGACATTACGAAACAGTCATCCTGGTGATCTGCACGGTTGGTTGTGAGAAACCATTTCGGGACCGCGCGCTTGAGGCTATCCCTGGCGCTGGACTTGCAACGCTGTATTCTCCTCCGACGGCTTGGACTGGCCGGCTCACTGTCTTCTCGTACCACCCAGTGACATGACGCTCCATAAGGCGAAGGCAATCCTCAAGCGCCTGGACCACTACGGCGAGATTCGTGAGCTTGTGACTACCAACGATCAGTACAACCTGGAGTCCAGGTCTGCACCGTAACGCTTGATCGATGCGGTTCGGGTGCTTTGGCTCGGCCCTGGAACCATCGCGCTGTGCCTCCTCCACAACGCCTGGGAGCGGCGTCACCATCAGAACGGCAGCGGCGAAGCGTGGATGGCGGACCGCATTGTTATCCTGGGCAAAGCGAAGGATCACTCTGCCGGCCCTTACGACGTCAGCCGCAACCCGAGCTGCCCGGCATCCGGAAGCAGACTTCAGGCACGCGTATCAACCTTACCGAGCCTGGTGCCCGGCCGCCTGGGCGTCGCCGCCGAGAGCGGGTACGCGCGAATAAGAATGTCAGAAGCGATTCCGAGCGTACCGCTGAGTTTACGTATCATCGTGATTGTCAGCGCTCGCCTCCGGTTGAGTACCTCATTGACGCGCGCGCGTGAACCGATACAGGTCTGCAACTGACGCGGCGTGATTCCACGGCTCTCGATGTAGTACCGCAGTGCATCAATCGGATCAGGCGGCGCGATTGGGCAAAACCGTTTCTCGTGCGCCTCAATCAGTGTTGCCAGTACGTCGAGTGTGTCCTCGTCCGTTGATCCGGTCACGGCGTCCATCAGCGACTCCATCTGAGCCAGCGCCGCATGATAGTCATCTTCAGATCTAATTGGGCGTATATTCATCGCGCGTCCTCAAACGGTCCCAGCATCCACTTTGTCGTAGTCAGCATGAGTTGCGATGAATCGTACAAATACGATCTCACAATTGTAGTGGATGGCTACGATCAGTCTATATTCATTGCCTTTGATACTAAACATGACGCGATTATTGGAGATAATACTTGCGTTCCGATAGCCATCTCGGACAGCCTGTGGAGTGTTCCAGGCTGCGGACTCTGCGTCTTGCAGCCATGCACGCTACGGACCCTCCGAGTCGACATTCGCAGGTTTCTCCCAGAACTCCCGCAACCTGCGCCGCGCGATTACTCTCATATTGCGCTGTACCACGTTCCCAGTATGGGATCGAGCCCGGGCGAGACGGGTGTGCGCACTGCATTATGAACGCCGGGTCGGCTGATGGATGCCTCAACCGCCGCCTGCAAGCAATAAGAGGTCTGGCCCCGTCTGGGAATGCGTCCCAGACGCTCCATTGGTCCCAGGGCGCGGACGCTTAGCGTGCAGCCGTATCGCGGCCAGTCCGAACGGATCCGTGATCGCTCGCTCGGTTAAAGGCGATCCGCAGTTTCCGTGCAGGAAGTCGGACCTGGTGGTGCGAATCCTGGATCACCTGGATGTTGCGAACAAGGAGCGAAACCGAAATGGGAAAAGTAGATCTGCCCGCGTTTCTGGGTGGCCGATTGCGGCATGCCGGAAATACGCTCGCCGAGGCCTGTGAGAAGATGCCGGACGACCGGTGTGCATGGAACCCGATCGTGGAAGGCAACAAAGGGCGCGATGCCCTGGATCAAGCGCTTGAGTGTGCGTACCTGAATGGGTACGGAGCCGGCGCATTCCGGGATGGCGTGATGCCGGCATTCGATGCCAGCGACTACAAGAGCCGGCAGGATGCACACCGCTCGCCGAAACAGGCCATTCCGTGGCTGCGTGAGGCTACGGAGTACCTTGCCGGCGTCGTGGAAGCCTGCACCGAGGAGAAACTCGCCACAACCGTGACGAATCCGTTCACAAAGAAGGAGTGCTCACTCGCAGACTTCGCGGATTTCCTCTATTGGAATACCGTGTATCACGAGGGCCAGGTGAACTACATTCAGGTTCTATACGGCGATATGTCGTAGTTTCGGCGACTGCTGCCGCATCGTAAGCCCACGCCGCCGACTCCATGTTGGCGGCGCGGGCGGCCTGCCTTGACCCGGGAATAGCGGATATGCGCCGTCCTGCCGACGCACTGCGGCGCACGATATCGCCCGCCACGTATTACGATTCGGCACGCATTTGCGGGTCGGCGGAGTAGTTCGGTGGCTCCTTGGTGATCCAGACGTCGTGTACGTGACCTTCACGCAGCCCGGCGTTGGTCACGCGAACAAAGCGTGCCCGGTTGCGCAGGTCTGCAAGCGAATGCGCGCCGAGGTACCCCATACCGCTCCGGATGCCGCCCACCAGTTGGTGAATCGTGTCGTGCAGATCACCCTTGTATGGTACGCGGCCCTCAACGCCCTCCGGCACCACCTTGGATGATGTGTCGGTGATGATGCCGTACCGGTCGCTGGAACCCTCGCGCATGGCGGCTTCACTGCCCATTCCCCGGTACTCCTTGTACGCGCGGCCCTGATACAGCACAACCTCCCCAGGCGCTTCAGTGGTTCCGGCAAGCAGGTTTCCAACCATGACGGCTGCGGCTCCAGCTGCCAGCGCCTTTACGGCATCCCCGCTGAACCGGATGCCGCCGTCGGCAATCGTGGGTATGCCGCGTCGCGCAGCTTCGGTGGCACACTCCATCACGGCAGTCAACTGAGGCACACCCACACCGCTGACGATGCGTGTAGTGCAGATGCTTCCGGCGCCCAGGCCTACTCGGATGCACGACGCGCCCGCGCTGATCAGGTCTCGCGTTGCCTCAGCCGTTGCAGCGTTGCCTGCGATGATTATCAGATCCCTGTGACGGCTTCGGATTGCAGCTACAGCGTCCAGTACTGCCTTCGCCTGCCCATGGGCGGCGTCCACCACAACGGCATCAACGCCTGCTTCCACCAGGTGGTCGGTTCGGGCCACCGGCTCACGAAGCGGACCTACCGCCGCGCCGCACTGCAGCCGTCCCCGCGCGTCCTTGGTGGCGTTGGGGAACTGCCGCACCTTCTGGATATCCTTCAGCGTGATCAGACCAAGAAGCACCTCAGCGGCGTCTACAATCGGCAGCTTCTCAATTCGGTGCTCCTGAAGAATACTCTGCGCGGCGTCCAGTGACGTGCCGGCCGGCGCCGTGATCAAACCGCCCGGCCGCGTTTCGGCCGAGGTCATCAACTCCGAGACCTTGCGTCTTGGATCAGGCTCAAACCGGATATCGCGGTTGGTGAGGATGCCGACCAGGCGGCGCGAGTGGGCACTGTCAACAATCGGTACGCCCGAAATGTGATACCGGTTCATCACTTCCATGGCTTCACCGATGGTGGCGTCCGGCGCCAGGCTGATCGGCTCACTTATGATGCCGTGCTCCGAGCGCTTGACCCGGTCAACCTCGGCAGCCTGTACACCCACCTCCATGTTGCGGTGGATAATGCCGAGGCCACCCTCACGCGCCATTGCGATAGCCATTCTGGCATCGGTAACGCGGTCCATCGGCGAACTGACTATCGGCGTTCGCAGAACAAGATGCTCCGCCAACGAGGTCGTGGGGTCGACGCCGGATGGCGCCACATCGGTACTGCAGGGAATCAGCAGGACGTCATCAAAACTCAAGCCCTGCTCAACGGAAATACCAGCCTCGATCATGGTTCAACTCTCCCGGGGTATTTCCAAACAACTCTACCGCAGAATCGCTCCGGAAGTCAACTTTGATGCCGGGGCGGTTCGTCGCCGTTCTGCCTCCGGCTGCCGGCTTCGGCGACTTCAGATTGGTCCTTGACATCGTGAGCGTTGACGCACAGAGGTCCAGCGCCTTGTTCTTGATGACAGTTAGCCCCTGGCTGGCTGGTGCGAATAGCATCTCATTGCTAGCCGGTAGTCGGCTCCGACGGATTTGGCCCATCCGACCTGCCGTGGTTACCGCGTTTATTACCGTGTGCGAGCCACGAATGGCTTCGGTTCTGCATTCGGTTTTGGCTTTCAAGCCGGGCTGTAGTCCGGGCTTCGCTACCCTTACCGTGCGTATGCCCGAGAAGCAGGCTGCAGCCAGGGCTTTCGATGAAGCCACATGCTGTGTTGACAGCGCCTTACCGCACAGGTACACTCCGTCGCGCGTGAGGGCCCATAGCTCAATGGTGGAGCGGCCGGCTCATAACTGGTTGGTTGTAGGTTCGAATCCTACTGGGCCCATCCGTCGGCGCTGTACCCGGAGTGCGCGATTTGCAATTCGCCGCCCATGTGTGATATCTTGTGCACACTTTGCTTGTACGCTTCGCGGCCAATCATCTTGTGAAAGGCATGATCTCGTAGGACTGGGTAGGGCGCGTCGCGCAGGTTGCGCTCGACGTACTACCAATTGCTCCATGTTGTCTATCGGCCTAAAAAGTCCGCGGTACCACCGGCGCAAAATGCTCGCCTGCCTGTGTCTGCTCCTGTCTTGCAGTGCTGGCGCGTCCGCCAAGCCGGGCCCCGATTCAGGCAGCCTTCGCGACTCGCGCGAAGTTCACCTGGCAAATGTGCGGCAACTCACATTCGGTGGGCAAAATGCCGAGGCGTACTTCAGCCGGGATAGCATGTGGTTGACCTTTCAGGGTGTTCACGGAGCGCATGGCTGCGATCAGCAGTATGTAATGCGCACCGACGGCTCCGGTATGCGCCGCATAAGTAATGGACTTGGCCGCACCACATGTGGCTGGTGGCTTGCCGGAGATCGGCGCATCCTGTTTTCCAGCACATTTGCGTCGGACCCACACTGCCCGCGCAAGCCCGACATGTCCCAGGGATATGTTTGGCCCGTTTACCCAACTTACTGCATCTATTCGGTAAAGCCCAATGGATCCGACTTGAAGCGTCTGTTCCCACGCACTTTGAGGCCCGGCGAGCTGCCTGGCTATAATGCCGAATCGGTGGTATCGCCCGATGGAATGCGGATCACCTTCACCAGCAGCCGCGGCGGTGACCTGGACGTCTGGGTGATGAATGTGGATGGAACGCATGCCAAACAGCTCACACATGCGCTGGGTTACAATGGCGGGCCATGGTGGTCACCCGACGGTAAGCGCATCGTTTATCGCGCTTATCATCCGAAGGGCGCCGCTGCCGTGGCCGAATACAAGCGCCTTCTGGCAAAACACCTCGTGCGACCTACCACGCTCGATCTTTTTGTGATGAACGCCGACGGCAGCCATAATGTACAGGTAACCCATGACCGCGCGGCGAATATCGCCAACTTTGCGCCGACCTGGTCGCCGGACGGCAAATGGCTTGTGTTCGCAAGTAATCGGGCAGATAAGCAGCGGATGCGTTTTGACTTGTGGCGCATCAGGCCGAATGGCTCCGGGCTGGAGAGGCTGACATGGGGCGGATTCTTCGATGCGTTTCCATGCTTCAGTCCGAACGGTAAACAGATCGCCTGGATCTCTGCGCGGGGAGCAAAACAGCCGGATGAAACGAACGTCTTTATAGCGGATTGGAGACCCTGAGTCAGGGTGCTGCGTCTGGCCCAGGAACGCAGGGCGCAGCCGGAAAGTGAATGGCAACATGTACGACGACGTAAAAGCGATGCTCATCGCTCAGTACGGGGAACAGTGGTTGAACGGCATAACCAACCAGAACGGTATTGCCGAAGACCTCTCGATCTTCGAAAAGGACGTTACGCGCATCAGCCGAAAGTTTGGCCTTGCAGCTCGCGGCATGTTCCTCTCGACGGAATCGGAGGTAGTTGCGCGCTACGAGGTCGTCCGACCGGTTAAGACCCTGTTCGATCTCGACGCCATCTTCTACGCCTGGTGGGGGCATCGCGCATCCGAGAACATCAGTTATGTGCAGCGCGAGATCGCTGACGACGAGGTGATCTACCACTTCATCACCGGCACGCCGACGCATGGCCACTCCGGACGAATAGTGTTTATGGGGCGCGAAGTTCGCGCAGTGATCGCCAAGCGATGGGAACGGCGCATGCGAACCCTCGATCCTCGAGCACCTGCAGATTCCCATGGCGCCACGTCGGACCGGCCGGCCGCAACAGACGGCTAGCATCGTGGGCGCTGCTTCGCTACGCGACGCGGTTGCCAATTCGATTTGTGTGATCGGCAGTGAAGCGTATTCACCGTGGCAGGCTGCGTGTGGTATGATCGTGAGTCATGGACGAACGCGCGCGGCTCTGGCCGGTGGCAATCCCGTCGAAGTTGCGCGGTACCCGCACTGCGCACTGGTCCGAAGTATTCCCCGCTCACCGGCTTCCGGTGCTTGCAAAAACGGTCTTGCTGGTTGCGCTTGGCGCCTGGCTTTCCGGCACGCGTTTGCATCCGTACCCCCTCGGCGCGACCATCGTGGTTGCATCGGTGCTCTGGCTGGGCCTCTACGGCATCAACGAGTATACGGACCTTACGCTGGAACAGCGGCTGCAGCCGGCGCCGTTCGGTTTGGCGCTTGCCGTATCGTTCGTACTCGTCGCACTTCTGGGCTCTCTCTGGCTGTCGCACATCCTGACATTATTGCTGTTAGCGATGGTGGCTGGACAGCTGCTGTACTGCGTGCCGCCGGCCCGGGTCAAACGCTGGTGGTTTGCCGTTGTTTTGCTCAGCGGCATGGCGAATCCGCTTCTGCGGCTGGAGTGCGGCGCCACATTTGGCCGTCATGGCATACCCATCTCATTGGTGGCAACCGTCATTCTGCTGCACGTCGGCGCTACCCTTCGCTCCAGGGGATTGCTGCGCCGGCGTGATGCGGGTTTCGGCTATCGCGTGGCTCCCCCGGTAGCAGAGGCGGCCGGGAAGACGTTTACAGCCCTCGGCCTGATTGGCGCCTGGGCGGTGTGCCTGGCCGGCATCGTTCCGCCTATCTTTCTCAGCTTTGTAATCCTGGCCACATTCTTTGCCGCGTACGCATGGTCCGGCCGGGCGCCAACTGTGGATAGGCTGCGGGGCGGTTGGATTTGGTTCGCCATTTTCACCGGCATCGGATTGCTGGTGCTCATCTACCGGGGCTAGGCATTCGATCCATGACCGATTGCGTTTTCTGCCGCATAGGCTCCCGGGAGATTCCGGCTTCCGTCGCGTGGGAAGACGAGGAGTTCCTGGCATTTCAAGACCTCAACCCGATGGCCCCGGTGCACGTGCTGGTAATTCCCAAACAGCATATCGCCACGCTGATGGAAATCACCGATGTCGGGCTGTTGGGGCGTGCGATGCTGGCGGTACAGCAGGTTGCGCGGGTGCTCGGCATATCGGAGCACGGTTTCCGCGTCGTGGCGAACATCGGTGACGATGGCGGCATGACTGTGGGGCACCTGCATTTCCACCTGTTGGGTGGTCGACAGATGCATTGGCCGCCCGGCTAGATCCGGCGTGAAGAAGGCGAGAGCGCCATATTCCGCCGGTCGCCGGCACTACCGCATCGCCGTCGCAGAATAGTCCACCTGCGGCAGGGTGACCAACGCCCGTAACTCGTGAAACAGGTAGCGCCGGTCCGCCGACCACGCGTCGGCTCGTCCGCTAGTGCTCACAACAACAAACGCCGGACGGTCCGCGAACCGTTCGCGCTGCAATCCCCAGGACGACGCGGGTGTGCCGGAGCACATCTGGTACACATCCTTGCCGTTGAAGCAGATTACGTCGGGCCGGTACGTTGCCAACTTGTCGCAGAGTTTCTGCTTATCGGCAGCAGGCGGCGGCGGCAGATCGGCGTTGGCGTGGATGGCGATGTACTTCATCAGGCCGGTAAGGCCAATGCCGTACCGGGTAATGCGCTCGTCATCCTCAGGGCGGAGCTCGCGATCGGTAAACCCGGTCTCGTGGAGGAGTGACCAGAACCGGTTGCGGGTTCCGGCATAGTAGTGGCCCTGTGCCGCGGCGGCCATGCCGGGAGCGGACCCTACAAAAACCACTCCGAGCCCAACAGTCAGATAGTCTGGCAGTAAGTCAGGCAGGTCAACTCGATCAGAGCAAATGCTCAAGGCCGGTAACCAGTCCCTGGAATTGGTGCACACGGCGAATAGCCAGCAGTATTCCCGGCATAAATGAACTTCTACTCATCGAGTCGTGGCGTATTGTCAGCGTCTCGCCCGCACCGCCGAAGGTTATTTCCTGATGCGCCACCAAACCCGGCAAGCGGATGCTGTGCACAGGCACTCCGTTTTCATCCGGAACGTTGAGTCCGCGAGAGGGTAGGGCTGGTCCGGCCGGTCCAGGAGTGCGTACCGCACCGGCAGCTGACCTTGTGGCGACAATACGCTGCGCGGTGAGCTTTGCGGTTCCGGATGGCGCGTCGCGCTTGCCGGAATGATGCATCTCCACAATCTCCGCATCCGGCAGGTAAGCAGCCGCGCGCTCCGCAAACTGCATCATCAATACGGCGCCGATGGCGAAGTTTGGAGCGAACAGGATCGCCGTACCATGCGCAGCCGCCTCGGCGCCAACCGCTTCCAGATCGGAAGGTGCGATACCGGTGGTGCCCAGGACGACGTGCAGACCGGCGGCCACAGCGTCGCGGATGTTCAGCCGAGCCGCATCGGCGTGCGTGAAATCCACCAATACGTCCCCACCGACCGCGAGGGCCTCCGATAATTCGCCGACTAGCAGCGCTCCGCCCGTTGCGTCACGCCAGAGCGCAGCTTTAGCAGCCTCGCGATCGGGATCGTACCCGGCCGCAATTTGCAGATCCGTGGCGCCTGCCACGGCGCGCCCAACTTCCATTCCCATTCGGCCTAGCGCGCCGGACACAATCACGCGAAGCTCAGCCACGCTCAGGCCGCCTGTCCATACTTTCCGTACGGACCAACGGTGGCAAGTGCAAGTTTGTCGAGATCCAGAACCTTGTCCGCCACCTCTGCGATGGTTGCTCCTGAGACCCGGTCGTATTCAGCCAGAATCTCGTTGAGCGGTATCACGCGCCCAAAAGTCAGCAGGTGCTCACCGTAGCGCGCCATCCGGGCAGCCATGCTCTCCAAACCCAATACCAGCTCGCCGCGTACCTGGCGCTTACCTTTCACAATCTCCTCTTCGGTCAAACCTTCCGAGCGTACTTGCGCAAACTCGGCCCGAGTAAGCTCAATAACCTGATCGAGCGCTTCCGGTTTGGTGCCGCCGTACACGCAGAAGAGACCGCCCTCCTTGTACGTGCGCGCGTACGAACCGATCGCGTAGGCCAGGCCGCGCTTCTCGCGAATCTCGCTGAAAAGCCGCGAACTCATGTTTCCACCCAGAGCGTCGTTCAGTATCGAAAGCGAGTACTTCTCCCGGTCGAATTTGCTGTACGCCCCGGTGCCCAAGCAGAAGCTGACCTGCTCCACGTCGCGTTTGTGAATCTGTTTCCGTTTTGTGGTGGGTGTAGGCGGCTCGGCCGCACGCGCCTTTACCTCTCCGGAAAGCGAGCCAAGCGCCCGCTCGGCCTGTGACACAAGTCGGTCGTGGTCCACGAGGCCCGCGGCCGAGAGTATGATCCGATCGGGCCGGTACCGCTCGGCAATATAGCCGGTGATTGCGGTGCGAGTAAAGCCACCAACGGTCTTTTCACTACCGATGACCGGGGCGCCAAGAGGGTGCCCGTGCCACAACGTGCTCTCAAACACATCATGGACCAGGTCGTCGGGCGAATCCTCATACATCTTGATCTCAGAGATCACCACGCCCTTTTCCCGTTCAATCTCTTCTTCCATAAACAGCGAGTTGCAGAGCATGTCGGTGAGCACATCCACAGCTGTCTCGCAATCGTCGGCGAGTATCCGCGCGTGGTAGCAGGTGGACTCCTTACCTGTGAATGCGTTCAAGTGGCCGCCGCGACTCTCGATTTCCGAGGCGATTTCGCGCGCGGTCCGTTGGGAGGTTCCTTTGAACAGCATGTGCTCGATAAAGTGCGAGATGCCCCGGTTCCGGGGAGTTTCATCGCGGGAGCCCGCGCCGGCCCAGAGTCCAACAGCGGCTGATCTTACGTATGGAACCGACTCGGATACAACGCGCAGACCGTTCGATAGGGTGGTAACCCGAACGTCCTCGACATGGAACTCTGTGCTCATTTGGCTATGATACCCGCACGTTGTTGCGAGGTTGACGGGCCGCAGGCGGCCCGCGTCTGCTATAATCGGCCCTTGTGAACACCTGGTTTAAGAGAGGATCCGTATGCTGAAGCCCCCTTCGGACGAGTCCACAGCCCGTCTCTATGCCTGGATTGACGACCATACCGATGAAATGGTCGCATCGCTTCAGGGCGTACTCCGCATTCCGAGCCTGGAAGCTGCGGCCGAGGCGGGCGCGCCATTTGGCGCCGAGGTAAAGCGCGCACTCGCGTTCACGCTTGCGCACGCCGCCGAACTTGGTTTCCGCACGAAAGACGTGGATGGTTTCGCCGGCCATGCCGAATTCGGTGAAGGTGATGAGATGGTTGCGGCTGTTGGCCATCTGGATGTGGTACCGGAGGGCGATGGCTGGAAGCATGCTCCCTACGGCGCCACGATAGAGGATGGTTACATCTATGCCCGCGGTTCATCCGATGACAAAGGGCCAACCTGGGCAGCGCTCTACGGCGCTTGCGCACTGTTGAACTCCGGGCTTCCGCTGCGCCGGCGCGTGCGCGTTATCTTTGGGTGTAACGAGGAGAGTGGCTTCCAGTGCGTGCACCACTACTGGGAGGTAGCGCGTGAGGAGCGGCCGGTATTTGCGTTCACGCCCGATGCCGGGTTCCCTCTCGTCTATGCCGAAAAGGGTATCGCGAACATCGTGCTCCACTACGCTTCACAACCGGCGGAATGCGATCTGTGTGTCACGAGCTTGAGTGGCGGCCGCCGACCCAATATGGTGCCGGATAGTGCCGATGCAGTGCTTGCCGGATCTGCCGAGGCGGTAGCATCTGCCGCCGCCGCGCTCGACGCGCTTGGCGCCGAGGGAGTGACCAGCACCGTTGAGCATGCTGAACTGAAGGTACACGCCGTTGGCAAATCGGCCCACGGCAGCCGCCCGATGGATGGCGTCAACGCCGTAATCCGGCTCGCCGATGCCCTGCTTCACCTCGCACTACCGGCCGATGAGAAGTGGCTGCGGTTTCTTGTGGATGCATCCGGTCCGGATGGCACCGGACTGGGCATAGCGGGCTCAGACGAAGTGGCCGGCGAGCTGACCAGCAACCTTGGCATTTTCGAGTTTACTCGCCAGAACGGTGCGCTGGCCACATGGAACATCCGATATCCGGTTACCTGGAGCATCCAGCGCGTCAGCAGCGCCGCCATGGCTGCGGGTGCGACCGCTGGGTGGAACCTGCACCAGGTCCACGACCAGCCGCCGCTCTATGTACCACTCGACAAAGAGCCCGTGAGCACACTGCTTCGGGTTTACCGTGAGGCCACCGGCGATGAGGAGAGCCAGCCGCGCACTATGGGCGGGGGCACGTACGCGCGGGCGACGCCAAACGCCGTGGCATACGGCGCCGGCTTCCCGGGTGGCTCCGATGGACCCGCTCATGAGCCCGACGAGCGTATCGCTATCAGCACCGTCGTGGATGCCGCCAAGGTCTTTGCCGTGGCGCTCTACGAACTTGCGCGATAGAGCAATGGGTTCAGCGGGCTGATCGCTGGTTCACCGGGGGCAACGCCAGGCAGCCAGGCGGCAAGGTCAACCAGTCTGTTCTCGTTGCCTGGGTCCGCCATAACGCGAGTCCCATCCGCGAAGTAGATCACCGTCATGACCTCGCGCACCTGGTCGGTACTATTGCCCGGTGCGGAGTGAAGCGTCCAGCCGGAGTGGAATGTGGCGTCACCGGCTTGCATCGCGCTGCACGTGGGCGTGTAGCCTTTCCCGGCAACGTACTGGTCAAACTCCTCCTGTGACTCGTCGGAGATGCCGATATGACCGAGGAAGCCGCCTTGTTGCGAGCGGCTTGCAAACGTGAGTGCGCCCATCTCTACGGGTACATCTACAAGTGGCATCCACATGGTGACGGTGTCGCTGGTATCCAAAGGCCAATAGAACTGGTCCTGATGCCACGGCGTCAAACCACCGTGGGCCTCCTTGAACAGCGCCTGGTCATGGTATAGTCGCACGCCATCCACGCCCATCAGTCTGGCGGCAATCTCGGCAAAACGCGTCGCCAGCACGAAGCGAGCCACTGTCTGGTCGCGCTGCCATAGGTTTGTGATCTGGATAAACGCCTTGTGGTAGGTGTCACGTTCCTCCATCGGACGCGTCTCACGATTGTACGCGGCTACCGCGGCAGCGATCGCGGGGCGGTATGCCGCAACCTCCAGCGGCGATGCCACGCCACGCAGCAGCACGTGGCCCTCAGTGCGGTAATGCTCCACAGAGCCGGCATCCAGTGGATAGGCGTCGCTCAAGTCCGGGAGAACGGATACCTGCTCGTCTGTAGCCATATTGAACCTGCCTCTCTACCGCGCACGGTGGCTTCACGCTCGCGCTGTTCGAGCCATGGCAGGCCGCTTCCTGCATACTTCCCGCGCAAGGTCGTTACCAGTCCACCAGATTTGGAACTAAAATTGCACGCAGCAGTTGTCAGGCGCTACTTCATGAGTTATACTGGCTGGTGTGAATTGACCTGCATCGTGCCGTTAACGCGCCCATCAGAGGCGTGGACTGCCCTGCCTGAGCCGGAAGCTCGTTTTGACAAGCAGTTCTCAAAACAGATTGTTGCCGCGTTAACCAGCAGCAGGAGGTCCATATGCCCGTAGTGCCGGCAGAGGCGCACGAACGGCGCAAGCGGTGGGTGCTCGCCAGAGCAGCCGTTTTTGGCGCTTCGGTACTGGCAGCCGCGTTTCTTTCGGTCGCTTCTTTGCCCGCGGCCGGTCTGGCAAATCTGCATCCTGTGAGGCTGCGGATTCTCGGGTCCGATTTTGTTTCGTCTGTTGCCCCATTGTCCGATGGAACCGATATCTGGGTTCCACTTAAGGTTTTTCCGGAGCTCGGCATGCAGGCGGTAGTGGCGCCGGCTGGTGACGTTGTCTCGGTTGTACGCACGAGCACGGGCCAGCACGCGGATATCGCGCTTACCGCCATTGATGGCCGCAAAATGGTCGCGTTGGGCGATGTTGCGCGCGCATTCTCGGCCGTGGTCATCAATGGCGATGATCCGCCGAAAGGCGTCAGCGGCGCCCAGCGAGGTGTTGTCTATTTCCTTGCCCGAGTTACGGGCGTGCAGTACAAGCCCACCGGCGTCACGGTCACAACATCACTTCCAACGCCATATAGAACGCGCTTTCTTGCCGGCAGGCAACCGCGGGCCTATATCGACGTTATGGGCGCCTGGGCAAACGAAGAAGGCGCAAGATCGGTTGAGCCCGGTGTCAGCATCCATACCGGCCAGTTTGAGGTGGAAACAGCGCGTGTCGTGCTGGACGTGCGGCCGGGCATGTCGATTACCGATTCCGATAATGCTCGAAACAGCAGCAATACCGTGGGTGTAGCGATTGAAACTGCGGCCAACAGTCCACAGGTGGCAGTCGGTCAAAAGCAGCCCTCGGTGCAAGTTCGCACTCCCATCGCTGCTGCACGTGCCGACAGCACCTCCGCCTCCGCCGGTGGGGTGGGCCTCAACGTCTTCGGGGATGATCTCAATCATACGACCGGCACTGCGGGACCGCGAGCCAGGGCAGTAGCCCACACTGCGCCGGCTCATTGGTCACCAATCGCCGCGGCGCCGATCCGCCATAGTACACAGCTTGCTTATCGCGGCGGCAAGGTCGTCCGTGGCGGATTCCCAGTCTCGATCACCGGCATCGGCGTCGACGACGTGGCCGGCGCCACGCGCCTGGTCATACGGACCAGTGGCAAAGTGCGTCCCACCGTACAGTACCAGCCTGACGGATCGGGACTTGCCATCCACATTCCAAATGCCGTAGCAGCCACATCGATCTCGCCGGGTTCGCCGTCCGGGATCATCTCAGCTCTGCGGGTTGTGCCCGACGGTGACCCGGCCACCGGTACCCGGATCGATGTGACAACTACCCGCGTCGCTGGCTTCACCGTTGACGAATCGCGCGGCGCTATCGTGCTCAATCTCCGGACACCGCGCCATTCCGGCGGAACGCTTCAGGGCAAGTTGATTGTTGTTGATCCCGGGCATGGCGGTACCTCCACGGGTGCTACCGGCCATGACGGGCGCGGCGTGGTGTACGAAAAGAACATCGCTCTCGCGATCGCCCTGCGGCTGCGCGATGCGCTTGAAGCCCAGGGCGCCAACGTCCTGATGACGCGCGATGCCGACGTGAATGTAGACTTGTACGAACGGCCCCGCATGGCCGATGCAGCGCACGCCGATTTCTTTGTGAGCATCCACAACGATTCTAACGGCACGCCAAACTCTGCAAGTGGCACCAGCACCTACTACCACCTTAGCGATCCCAGCAGCCACGCACTGGCCGAGTGCGTTCAGCGCGATGTCTCGGCTGTGACAGGCCTACCAAGTCGCGGCGCGCTTTCGGATGGCATAATGTATGCTCACGGATTCGCCGTGCTGCGTATGAGCACCATGCCCGCCATACTTGTTGAGGTAGCCTACATCAACAATCAGCGCGATCTTGCACATTTGGAGAACAGTGATTTTCAGGAGAACGTGGCGCAGGCTATCTGTCAGGGCCTGTCCGACTATGTTGCCGGCGTCGGCGGTCGGACAGCAAACCCGCAAGATCAGCAAACCATCCAGCCTACCGATACACCGCCGCCGCTGCCGGGCGACGGTGGTTCACAGGATGGTCATTAAGCGGGTGCGTCGGACTCACCGGCTGATTCTGGTCGTGACGTCCGCTGCCGCCGGCATTTGCGGTTGTGCTGGTCACAAGCCCGCTCCACTAGCGCCGGTTGTTCGCTTGACGCCCACCGTCGCTGCGCCGGCTTCCAAGTCCCCTACGCTGCGGGGCCCAAGCAGCGCTCAAGCAGCGCTCCAGGCGGTATCGCGCCTGCTTCAGGCCGACGCTGCCTCGGCTAATCCGCACTTTCCCACCGGCACGCGCGTTGAGCGTGTGCGGGTTCACCGCGGGATTGCGACCATACAGTTCAATCGCGCGTTCGCGCATCTTGCGGATATGGGCGAATCGAACGAGTCATTGGTTCAACACGCGCTGCAGGTAGCGCTCTCCAATACGCCGGGAGTCTCTTCGATGCGGGTCCGCGTCGGCGACGGCCCGTTTCGGAGTGACGTTACCGATTGGGATACGCCATTTCCGGTCCGCGGAGTCGCCGACGATGAGTCGTCTGACTCGCGATCCGGCCACAACCAGTGAGCGCCGCCAATCCCGAAATGCTCGGCGTTTTCGACTCGGGTGTCGGCGGGCTTTCCGTGCTGAACAGCATCGCGGCGGCCGGCGTGAATCTGCCTACACTGTATGTTGCCGATCAGGCCAACGTGCCCTATGGCGGCCGGCCGCTCGACCAGATCCGCAATTACGCGGCGGCAATATGCCGCGCTCTTGTGCGGGCCGGCTGCACCCACATTGTTATGGCGTGCAACATCTCAAGCGCGGTGGCGTACGAAATCGTCCGCGCCGAACACCGCAACCTCATCGTTATCGGCGTCATTGAACCCGGCGCAGCGGCTGCAGCGCGATTGGAAACAAACCGGGTCGCGGTGCTGGCTACGAAGGGCACGGTGGAATCGCAGGCGTACCGACAGGCATTTCACCGAATCGATCCGGGCATTGAGGTCGGCGAGCTGGCTTGCCCCGAGCTTGTTCCTCTGGTAGAGGCCGGGGTCACCACAGGCGAAGAAGCCGTGGTTGCGGCGCGAATGCGGATGGCGCAGGTACAGTCCTACGGCGCCCGTACCGTGGTGCTGGGCTGTACCCACTATCCCTTCCTGCTGCCCGTGCTTCGCGCGGCAGCTCCCGAGGTGCGGTTCGTTGACCCGGCAGAAGCCACGGCGCAGTTGCTCCGCTCTTACGTTTCGCTCAACAACGGTGGCCCGCAACATGTGCGACGGTTGATAACCACCGGCTCGCGCCACACGCTGCAGAAGCAGGCAGCAGCCATGATGAATGGCACGGACTTCACGGTGGCGGAAGCTGTGTGGAAGGGCGACGAACTGCTGCTTCCGGTGGGATTGCCGACCTGATACCGGTGCGCCGCACAGGAGTTTGCAGCGCACATGCCGAATGGCTCGGCACCTTGTCCCGCACCGCATTGCGCCGGTCGGACCCGATTCCGGGCGTTTCTTCAAGGAGTTTACTGCCGTGACCCGACCCGATGGGCGCAAAGCCAGCCAGCTTCGACCGGTTTCCTTGACAACCGGCTTCATGCCGAACGCCGAAGGGTCCTGCCTTGTTGGTATGGGCAACACCCAGGTCATTTGTACCGCCTCCGTAGATGACAAAGTCCCGCCGTTCTTGAAAGGCATGAACAAGGGCTGGGTGACGGCCGAGTATGCGATGCTGCCGCGCTCCACCAACACGCGTTCTCCGCGCGAAAACCGCAGTGGGCCGGGCGGACGGTCCGTTGAGATACAGCGCCTCATCGGGCGCAGCTTGCGCGCTGTTACGCGTATGGATCTGCTGGGTGAGCGGACGGTTGTGCTCGATTGCGACGTCCTTCAGGCCGATGGTGGTACCCGCACCGCCGCGATTACCGGGGCCTGGGTGGCGCTGCACATGGCTTTTGGCAGGATGCTTGCCGCCGGCGTTCTCGCCACGATGCCGCTGGAAGCGATGGTGTCGGCCGTAAGTGTTGGGGTGGTCGGCGGCGCAGAACTGCTGGATCTCTGCTATCTTGAAGACTCGTCTGCCGATGTTGACATGAACGTGGTGCTAACCGACGCCGGAGCATATATCGAGGTCCAGGGCACGGCCGAGCGGACTCCCTACAGTCGCGAGCAGTTGAACCGCTTGCTCGACCTGGCCGCGACCGGCGCGGCCGAACTGTTTGAGCGTCAGCGCGCGGCAGTCGCCGCCGCATGAGCGGCGCTCGGCGGGTCTGGATCCTTGCGAGTGCGAACCGGCAAAAGGCTGCTGAGATCCTGGCGATTCTGCGGGCCACCGATCTGCCCATTGACTGGCGGACTCTAGCTGACTATCCCTCCCTGCCGCCCATAGATGAGACCGCAGACACGTTTGAGGCGAACGCAGTACTCAAAGCCGAAACGGCCCGCTCACTGGTGGGCCTGCCGGCGATAGCCGACGATGGCGGGTTGAGTGTAGACGCGCTCAACGGCGCTCCCGGTGTGCATTCGCACCGATACCTCGGTGAAGCAACGCCTATGCCGGCAAAGATCGCCGAAATCTTGCGGCTGATGGAGGGCCGGCCCGAAGCCGAACGGAGCTGCCGCTTTACTTGCGTGGTCGCCATTGCGGTGCCCGGTCGCAATACCGTGTGCTGCGCCGGCCACCTCGCCGGCACCATCGCCACCGAACCGCGCGGTGTGAATGGCTTTGGCTTCGACCCGATCTTCCAACTTCCAGATGGTCGGTGCATGGCCGAGCTGGCGCCGGCGGAGAAGAATCGGATCAGCCACCGGAGCAACGCACTTCGCGCAACCGCGGAGATCCTCAGCAAGATCGTTCAGGATAGTGATGCCGGCGTCCGTCAGCAATAGCGAGCCGCTTCTTGCCGACCTGCGCCTTACGGTGCAGTTTGTAGCCGCATGGAACAGGCGGCACTACAGCCTGATGGCCGCCGCCTGCGCGTATAGCGCCCTGTTGGCCGTGGTGCCGGCACTTGTCGTCTCCATGTCTGTCGTGGGGTTCGTGGTGCACGCTTCGTCCGCCCGCACGTCGGCCGTGCTCCATGCAGTGCAGGCGTACATACCGGTACGCGCGCCGTGGCTGCGCAGCGTACTTGCCAGCACAGCGCACAATCGCGCCACTATCGGGATTATCGGCCTGCTCAGCCTTGCGTATACCGTTGCCCGCTGTTTCCTGGCGGTCGAAGCGGCGCTCAATACGGCCTCCGACTCTGCGCCGGTACGGACCTGGATTCATCGCCGGCTGGTGGCGCTGGAGTGCGCTACCGCCGCCATCATCATGTTGAGTGGCGACGTGTTTCTCACCGGCCTTATTCCGCACCTGCACCTCCACGCGCACTCCGCCGGCTGGAGACACATTGCGGCTGTTATGCTCGTCGTCGCCACTGTTGGGCTTACAGCGCTTGAGTTCGCCTTTTTCTACAGCCGGCTGCTTGAGCCTGGTCATACCATGCGCAGCCTGTTATCCGGAGGGGCTATAGCCTCACTAACGTTTCAGACGACCAAGATCGGATTTGCCGTCCTTTTGCTGCATCTCAACAGTTACGACGCTGTATATGGCACGGCAGCCGGCCTGATTATCGTGGTGGTTTGGGCGTGGTACAGTATGGCGATATTTCTGGGTGGGGCAGAGTTGGTTCGGCTGCATACGGTGCGGCGTGGAGTCAACCTGCCCGGAGCGCGCGTGGCCGGCAGCGCGGAGGTGTTATGACGCGTTATCGACTGTTTGAATTCCTGGCAGCCATCGCCATGCTCCTGACACTGCCTGGCGCCGTCCAACGTCCGGCGGATCCTGCTCAAATCGCCGTCCTCATGGTGGGCGGCGGACCGAGCCGTCAATACAACCAGGTTGCAATAGAAAGCAACATGCGGTACGTGGGCCGCCTGTTGCCATCAGGCGCCACCGTCACCAGCCTGTTCGCCGACGGCGATGCCGGCGCAAGCTCTGTGGAGTATGCGTCCTCCGACCGGGCACTCGGCGCGCGCGTGCTCTCGCTGGCGCTGGATCGCGTCACCGAGGATGACCCAACCATCAAGTTTCGCCAGCCTGCCATCGGTCGGAATATCGACGGTTCAAACCGCAAGAGCAGCATCGATTCCGCCTTCGGCCGTCTGAGGTCGTTTGCCGTGGCTAATCCGACGGAGCCGGTCCTCATCTACTTCACGGGGCACGGCAGCCCAAATCGCCGCAATATTGAAGACAACTACTACGACACCTGGAATGAGTCCCGCGGCCTTTCGGTGCGCGCGCTCGCCGCTGAAATTGCTCGACTTCCGGCGACAACTCCGGTAACCATTGTCATGGTCCAGTGCTTCTCTGGGGCATTTGGCAATCTGCTCTTCGATAATGGTGATCCGAGCGCTCCGCAGGTCCGGCGTGACCTCGTCGGCTTCTTCGCCACAGTAGAGGACCGGGTTGCGGCCGGCTGCACAACGGCAGTTAACGAGGCGGAGTATCACGACTTCACTTCCTACTTCTTTGCAGCGCTCACTGGCCGCGATCGGGTAGGGCGAAAGGTGGAAGGCGCGGACTACAACCATGATGGGCGGGTCGGCATGGACGAAGCGTTTTGCTACACGCTCATACATGATCAATCGATTGACGTGCCGGTCTGTACGAGCGATGTTTTCTTGCGGCGGTTTGTACCGATGTCCGATGCCGCCGTGACGGCCACGCGATTCAAGGACCTGTTGAAATGGGCGCGTCCGGCGCAGCGCGCGGCACTGTCGGCACTGCAAAAAGAGCTCAAGCTACGCGGACCGAGTCGGTTCCAGATTGCTTACAACGAAGCAGTGAAGCGCCTCGGCAAAAACGCAGGTATGCGGTCGACGACAGATCCGGGAGCAATTCGCAGCCTCAATCGTCAGGAACAGTCGGCCAGCCGCTACGTACTGGCCCAGTGGCCGTCGCTGCAGCATCCGGATGCGCCGGAGGCGAAGCCGGAACTGGACGATGCCCTGACTGCCCTCACCGACCAGGCAGTCTCCGGTCGGTGGAAGAAGCTGCTGGATGCAGATGACCGTGTAGAGATCAGCGAGAAACAGGGCGAAGCCAGTGAAATCGCCGACAGCAAGCTGTTACGGTTCATCCGTTTGGCAAAGTCGGTTGTGCTGGCGCACCGGCTGCAAACTGCCGGCACACCGGCAGCGCAGGCTGCGTTCAACCGGCTCTCCAACCTGGAAGCACGGTCGCTGCTGCCCAAAGCCGGTCCGTTTGCGACCACCGTTAAAACGTCGGCGGACGGCAACGGTGCAGAACAGACTGCCATGCTGCTCCGTGAGCTTCGAACGGCCACGCTGCGCTGCTGCGCAGAGTCCGGCGCGCACGGGCGCGGTGCATCGTGGTTCTAGGCGGTTGACGAAGGGAGTTTTGCGCACGAGCACCCACGGCGAGCGGGCCGTATCGGCGCCTAATGCGCGGCGACATATGCCAATGCATCTTCCGCGGTATAGTCGTCAGGCATCGCCGTCAGGAAACCCAGATCATCGCCCAGGGTTACCAGCGGCAGTTCGTCAATGCCACCGGGGCGCACCTGGCCCAGGCCCATCGTGGCCGTGAGACCATTGCATAAGCACGCTCGCCCCAGCGCATCTTCCTCGCGCCCGCCCTTCCGAATGAAGTGATCCAACGGCTCAGCGGGACAGCGGTAACCGACCTGCCCATCTGCGTTCCGATAGAGCGTCCGAAGCGCGCCGATGTCGCACAACTGCCGGCGCAGCGGCATCTCCAGATCGGTGATCGTACCTTCGAGCTCTGCGCATTTGAACGGATATCCCGTCGGAGATATCCGGCCGTCTGTGCGGATAACCAGCTCCCCGGCCCGTGCCTTCGCTATCACTCGCGCACGCAGAGTGGGATCCAAGCCCGAGTCCTGCGACAGTGCAAAGATCGTGCCAACCTGAACTCCGGCCGCGCCGAGGGCACGGGCCTCACTCAACTGGTCTGAAGTCGATCCGGCCAGCCAGAATGGTCGGCCCAGCGCAGCTATTTTGCTCAGATTCGGCCTGTCCTTGTCGCCGTATACAGGCTGGCCCGAGGCGTCAACCTCCTTGCCCCGCGGCGGCGCATTGTGACCACCCGCCGTCGGGCGTTCAACAACGAAGCCCTCTATAGATCCCTTCGCGCGATTCGCGAGAATGGTTGCCACGATGTCTGTCGATATGACTGCCAGGAAGCTGGCCCGGCTAAGTGACAGGTGGGTCAAACCAAATCGGGTCGGGTTGAACGACACGGAGTAGGCGTACTCCGGGGCAGCACCCTCCACGTGCAATCTGTACGCTGCAGGCTGATGCGCGGCCAGCAAGTCAAGAACCTCCGGAATCTGGATCGGCATTCCGGCTCCAACCAGAACATAGTCGACGCCCGCCAGCAGGGCGCCATAGAGCACCGGCATCTGCATCAACTGGATTTTTTCAAGCAGGTTTATGCCGACCACGCCGTCGTGCCCGGCTTTTGCCAGCCACACCTCCGCGAAACTGGCGAGAACCATAAGGTTCTCCAACCTCGGATCCAGCGTGGCTTGCTGCGAGTTTTGCGCCTTCTTCAGGTTCAGCATCGGCGCAGCGCGATATGGCCGACCGGTCCGGCCGCCAGGCTGATAATAACGCTCCAGCACTTCGCGGACGATCTCTTGATTCGGAAAGGCTGCAAAGGCGCGCCGCAGGTGACCATCGGTGTCGCCGTCCTGCAGCATGCGCGCAGCCAGCACCCAGATACCCGTCCCGGATACGACGCCAAGCTGTCCGGCTGCGCTCACCTTGCGAGCCAGGCGCCAGCCGGAGATGCCGATCCCCATCCCTCCCTGGATGATGGTCGGACGAGGTGCCATAGGTGCCTCTTTTCGCTACCGCCCCGGGCTGCACGTCTCGGCGCTGTTGACCCGTGCGGACGTCAATGCAACTGCATTGAGAATACCATCCCGGCCGGTCAATGCCCACACCACTCGAGCGTAATGCAGCTGCACGCCGCGTGAGCTTGGTCCGACGCCTACGGTGACGATCTGCAGATGGTTACCGAGCATGGGCGGCACACGCCGGTTATGGATCGGACCGCGTTGCCCGCGCCGGTGCCCTGCACAAATCCCGTATTCGGTTCCCGCCGGCGTGCGCTACTGCACCGAAGCGGCATAGGCCCCACTCAGGCGCGCTCGGTGAATTCGCCCCGCTGCTGAGACCGTGCCTCCCGCGTGATGAAGTGCAGCGCAATGAAGAAGCAGAGCGCAGCCGGCGCCAACTGAATTACAAAGTTGAGCAGCGGCAGCCAACCGAACGGCCAGTTGAACACGCGCAGCATCAGAAGGACGAATCCGGCTGCAGCGTACCGAAACATAAAGCGTGCGTTGCGTCCACGGCACCGATTCGAGGCTGCGTAGCAGATTCCGCCGGCAACCAACGGTCCGATGTGGTACAAAAGCCAGAACAGAATTAGCATGATCGTGCCTCTCTCCATGCCCGCCGCATCTCAGTACGGTAATCGCGCATGCACGGTGTCATTTTATCAGAAAAATGGTTCGATTCCAACGTCGGCGACCCCGTCCACCAACACGGCGCGAATCTGCGACAGGGTGCGGGGCGGCGTGCAACTTTCGAGAATCCTGTGCGTCTTACAAGGTTGGAACATAATCGGCAACGCTGTTCAAGACGGTGGCGTCGCCGTTCGGGGGTGCCCGCTGCTGCTGGTGCGATCAAATGTTGAGCGATTCTGAGCGACCCTACGAAGACGACGCCATTCTGCTCGCGCTCAACGCGTGGTTTGATGGCGAAGCGGAGCCCCAGGAGTGCGAGCGACTGCTCGGCCTGCTGGAGGCGAAACCGGACCTCGCTGACGCGTTGCGCGTGATGCGCGATACACGCGTCACGATGCTTGAGATCGGCGACATCGAACCGCCGCTGGGCCTTACCGAAAACATCATGGCGGCCGTTCGCGCAAGCGCGCCCGACCAGGTCGCACCGCAGGCCGCACGTAAGCGCGTCGCGCTTGCAGGCGCGCCCGTGGCTTGTGCAGCGGTGCTGCTTCTGGCCATGGTGCTCAGAACCGCCGCGCCCCGGAACGCCATCGAGGGTATGCTCGCCCGCTCGTCGTTGATTAGCGACGCCAATCACGCTCCAGCCGCCGCTGCCGCGGTTGCGCCTGGACGCGTCCGGCCGGTCTCCGGTCCTGTGCTCTTCCAGCCGGAAGCTGATCGCGTGGATGCTGCCTCCCAACTCGCCGCCAACGCGTTGGAAACGGCATCCCGGATTGCGCTGAACCTGGTTACGACGCCCTCGCCACGCACGGCCGCGGCTCGTCCAGACGCTGCACGCACGCAAGTTCGGCAGCACATACCGGGTGTTACGTGGCCGCCAGACATCAACATGATTCCGCCGCCCCCGGCCGTCAGTCTGGCCTCGTCGGAGTCCGATGCCTCTGCTGACTTCATGGCCAAAAGTGACGCCAATTCGTTTACGGAGGTCGCGCAAGAGCCGGTACCAGCCAAGGGAATTGAACACCCGGTACGAGCCGTCACCGTCGCTGCTACGCCACCACAAGCAGCGCGCCCTGCACCGGCTCCGCCAGTCGTCCACCGCGGACGCCTGATGCTATCTGAACTGCCGCCGGCATCGCACTTCAACGGGATGGACGTCAAGCAGCAGATTGCGGCAATGAACATGGGTTACAGCCGCGAAACACTGGAGAATATCAAACGCCACGTAGCAGCAATTTCCATCATCGATAGCTCGTTCTGACGATCCGGCGCCGCATTGCGCGGCGCTAAACACCATGCCGACTCGTAGCGCCCACAACTCGGTTCGTAATGTGTTGATGGCAGTCTGGCCGATCTCAATCGGTCTCTGCGCGCTTGCGTGTACGCGCGCGGCCGTTGCGCAGAACGAACTTGGAAGCTTCGGTTCGCCTGCAATGGTTACTCCGGCGCCAACCACCCAGGTGGATTCAGCCGCCGGCCCGGTGGGAATTGCCGCTCACGAAATCCTTGGTGGAAATGGTACGCGAGCAGGCTACAACCTCTCCCACGGAAACGTTCTCCCGCAATCGGTGGTCATGTTCGGGCCTTCCGGAGTAATGCAGCCGAACAGAGACTACTGGCTGGATGCGCCTTCCGGCTCCATTTTCTTCGCGAGCTCGCTTTCTAACGGTGATAACGTAACCGTCACATACCGGTACCTCGACGCCAAGGACGTGCCCAACTCCGGAACCCAAGCGCCCGGTATCCAGCTCAGCTTCGGTTCGGCCGCACACGTCGGCCTCTTCTATGGTTCGTCCAGCAATGCAGCCAGTGGGCTGAGCACCTCCACATACGGGCTGTCGTTGAACAACACGATTGGCGGTTCCCTGGCCGGCACCTGGTCGGGGCTGCTCTATTTTGCCAACAGTTCCCGCAGCAACAACCTGGCGCTCAACCTGAACGGCTCCGCGCCGGCCGCGCCCGTGACTGGGCCAACAAAGGCTGGTCTCGATCACCTCATCGTGCAGTCGTTGAACCTCAGCAAGGGAAGATGGCTGATCAAGGGCCTGTATCAGGATGTGGGAAGCCAGTTTGGCGGCTTCGAGGCACTTCGCGCCGCAAACGCTGGAAATGCAGCCGCCGTCCAGCAGCTAACGCAACTGCAGTCCGAGACCGGTATCAAGCGGACGGGCCTCACGCTTGGTTATTCCCTCGGCGCAAAGCCTGGCCTACAGGATGGTATCAGCCTCGGCTTCAACACGATCAACGACGGCAAGGGCTCCATTCTGCAGCAAACTGCGGCGCTGCAGACCGGCGCAATGCATCTGAACTACAACTCACAGCAGATTGGCGATCAATTCACCCGGTTCGCCGGCCTCAGCGATGCCAACAAAGCCGATTTACAGAAGGCGCACGGATTGTGGTCCCGCAGTCTCGGCATTGGCTTTACCCTCAACGGCGCCCACGCCAAAGGCAAGCCGCCCTCGGCGCCCGGCGCGCTGGATATGAACAGCCAGAGCTTTGGCGATAAAGATGGCAGCCTGCAGGAACAGTCGGTCAGTCTAAATCAACACGCGCTTCAGTTCAACTGGATGCATCGAAGCACCGACGCAGCGTTCAACAGGCTGGGCGATCTTAGCGATGCCCAAAAAGGCGCACTGGCGCTGGACGTGTTTCACGCCTACGATCCGCAGGCGATGCTTCAGCAGGTAACGCCCGGGGATCGCAATGCGATAGCGGCTGAGGCGGGCATGGCCCGCAACGCCCTTATGGCCGGATTGGCGCTGGGCAAGTCGGATGCTTTTTCGTTTTCCGACGTTTCATTGGCGACGGTGGCTAAAGGGACAACACCGGCTGCCGGTTTCGACCGGCAGCAAATCCGCTTCTCAAGTCCGCTGCTGAGCCTGGACCTCACCGGGCGGCGCGTGGATCCGCTCTTTACCGGAGCAGCGGCGCTCACAGATATCGACAAGCGGTACCTGGCTCTCGACATATTGCGCCAGTTCAATCCCGACGCACCGGCCGCGCAGGTCACGCCCGTCATGATGCAGCAGGCGGCCCAGCAGACGGGCTTCGAGCGATCGGCTATGAGCGCGGCCATGAATCTGGGATCCAACAAGAATCCGAGCTCGCTAACGGTCAACACGTTCCGCATCGCCGACATCTCGCAGCAGGCAGTCGCGCCGGGAACGGCCTCTACCTCGACCGGATCTCCGGCAATTCAGCGCTCCGCACTTGCGTTTACAAATCGGGCTCTATCGGTTAACTGGATGTCGCAGAGTATCAGCAACGCCTTTGACCGCATCGGGACGCTCACCGACGTTGAGAAGGCTCAGTTCGGCAACGAATACGGACTCTCCCGCAACCAGCTTGATGTCATTTGGCAGCTTAACAAACTTACTAAGCTCACCTTCCATTCGCTGCACTATGGCTTCACCCGTGACGCTGCGGCTGCGGCGGTGGCGGCCGCGCTGAAGGCAGGTGCGGATGCCAGGTCGGTAAGCGCCATCATGGCCGCGCAACTGGACCGTCAGTCGTTCAACATCGCGGGCAAGAATCTCAACTTTACCTGGGATACCGGCGCGGTGGCGAAGACCTTCGATCGCGCTTGCGACCTCGCACTGGCTCCTGCCGACAAAACCCTGGCGCTGGCCGAGCTTGGCTTTCAGCGCACCGACTGGGCCGGACATTGGGTGGCGCTCAAGGGCTTGACGCTGGATGGCACAGGATATAACGCTGCCGATACGCCGGACCAGCTTCTGCATAACAAGTTCCACCAGGCCGCGAGCTATATCGCAAACAAAACCATGAGCCTGGCGTACACGGCCGATGGCGACGTGGCATCCGCAGCAGGTCAGCGAAACGGCACGGTCTCCAGCCTGTTTTCGCTGGTCAAGTCGTTCTCCAAGGGGCTGTCGCTGTCGCTCTCGCAGAATAACCTGACCACAGTGGTCAACAGCGCGCCAACGCTCCAATCCTCGGAGTTGCATCTCGAATCGCTCCAAACGCAGCCAAACAGTTTCCAGTTTGATCAGAAAAACGTCGTGCTACCGGGCGGCCAGTTTCAGGACTCCGTTGACGTGAATGTCCACGCCAAGCCAACCCGCCTCTTCTCGTTCAGCCTGGGCCATTCTGAACTCACCGCCGATGCTCAGAACCCCTCCTATTCAACCAACTCCGTTGGCATACAGTGGCAGGCAACGAAGCAGTTTGCCGTGGTTGCCGGGCTGGCGGGAACCACCGCTACCAACAAGCTGAACAGCGACACCGTCTCCGTGGGCCTGCAGGGCCAGCCGGTGCAGAACATTACGTTGGCAGCCAAGTTCGATGAGGCTCACAACAACGCGGTCAATACCAAGGATACGGCCGATATCGCCCTGAGCAATGGTAAGCCGTTCAACTGGGGGCCGGTTCACGGACTCACGTTTACCGCGCGCTATGCGTCGCTCAACGACCAGCGCAAGCTTCAGAACGAAACGATGACCGGGCGCGCTGCATGGACGGTGTTTAACAACCAGTTTCTTCTGGATTACAGTGGCGTGACGCTTCCCTCCGGAAGCAGTACCATTGAGCGTACGTACCAGTTTGTTACCGACAGTAACCCGAAGCGCTGGCTTCATGGAAGCTTTATGTACAAGGATCGCACCCTCATCGATGGCAAAGAGGTGCTGGTGCGCAAGTTTGCTGCCGATGCCCGGATTGACCGGAAGACTCAGTTCACATACTCGTTCGGCACGATGCCGGAGGACGCCAAGGGGAACATCACTCCGGAGACAACGGCAGACCTGGCGCTCCACCGGACCTTGACGCGGTTCCTCACCGGCCAGTGGTTCTACAAGTACGATAACAACCTGGCCACCAAAATATACACGCGATCATTTGGCCTCGGCCTGACCGGGAAACTCGACTCCGTCACAACCCTTGATTTTGCGTACAGCGTGGATGGAAACGGCTTCAACACGCTCTTCGATCACTCCGACCATTTCCACCTCGGCTTCAACCGGCAGGTGGATGCGAACCACACCCTGGGGATCAGCGCCGAAATCCGCACGCACGATCAGATGGGCCTGATCGGCGCGCTCCAGTGCAATCTCGATTTCCACACGATCTTCTGACATTGTCGGCATGCGTTGATCCCGGGCCTCGCAGTTTTGGTGGATGAACCTCCCCGACTTTATCGCCGATACCCGCGAGGGTAAGTCACTTTCGGGCGAGCGGATCCAGGAATTTGTTGCGGCCGTAACTCTCGGTACGGTTCCCGACAGCCAGGTGGCGGCATGGTTGATGGCTGTTACACTGCGGGGCCTCAGCTATGCCGATGTCCGCCATCTTACCGAAGCCATGCGCGCCTCCGGTCGTACTCTCGATCTGGCCGGGGCGTTCCCCGGAACTACGCTGGACAAACACTCGACCGGCGGTGTGGGTGACAAGACAACCCTCGTAATGGCGCCCGTGGTGGCTGCTGCCGGCCTGCACATGCTCAAGATGAGCGGGCGCAGCCTCGGCTATACCGGTGGCACCGTCGATAAGCTCGAAGCCGTCCCCGGGTTGAGGGTGGAGCTCGGGGCGGACGAGGCGTTAAGCCAGGTTCGCCATATTGGCGCGGCGTTCAGCACGCAAAGTACCGAGCTGGCGCCGGCAGATGCTCGTATGTATGCCATCCGAGATGTGACGGCAACCGTGCGCTCCATTCCATTGATTGCAGCCAGCATCATGAGCAAGAAGCTGGCGATAGGCGCCGGGTGCATTCTGCTCGACGTGAAAGCGGGCGCCGGCGGTCTCGTTACCACGCGAAAAGATGCCGTTGAGTTGGCGGAGCTGATGGTGCGGCTCGGCCGTGCCGCAGGTCGCCAAACGGCGGCTGTCATCACGCCGATGAACACTCCGCTAGGTAGGGCCGTGGGTAATGCGCTGGAAGTGCGAGAAGCGCTCGACGCATTACAAGACCCCGATGCCGCCGACAGTAACCTGCGCGCACACTGTGGCCTGCTGGCCGCGCTTGGCCTTCGTTTGGCGCTGCAATGCTCGTCGGAGGTGGCAGCTGCCAAAGTGGACGAGGTGTGGCGCACCGGGGCAGCCTTGCGGAAGATGGTTCAGATAGCGGCGGCGCAGGGCGCGCCGGATAACCTGGACGCTCTGCTCGGCTCGCTGCCCGTGGCGCCGTACCGATTCCCGGTGCGGGCCACATCGAGCGGTTTCGTACGCTCCATCGACGCAAGTCTTGTTGCCCGAATTGCCAGCGAGTTGGGCGCCGGCCGGTTCCGACCCGGTGACCGTATCGATCCCGCAGCCGGCGTGCTGCTCACCGCCGGCCCGGGTCAGAGGGTGGAGCGGGGAGATGAAGTTGCCGTGCTGCACAGCAGTAGTGCCGCACACTCCATCCTGACGGCCCGGATGCAGGCCGCAGTAAAGATTGGCGTAGAGAGGTCGAGCGAGCGAGCGCCGCGGACCATGATAATCGGTTTGGAAGGGCCCCTTCCACCATCGCACCATAGGTATGGCGATCGGTGCGCAGAGCGCACCGGCCGCCAATAAGAAACAACAGCCCTCCGCCGGTGGCGGAAGGCTGCTGCAAACTCCGGAACGCCGAATGCCCGATTTGAACTAGAACTTCATACCCAGCGTAAGGCTGTAGCCATTCAGCTCGCTGTTCGATCCGCTGATGAAGTAGTAGCGCAAGTCGGCCGAAATCGGATTCGGACCGTGAACCAGGTCGTATCCCACCAGCAGCATTGCGGCTGCGCCGTCGGTACCGGTACCACTCGCGCGCTTCCCGAACGAATAACCGGCGCCACCGCCGTAGCGCAGATTGTCCTTGTGCGCGATAAGGTTGACCATCACAGGGATGCTGTAGACAGTGTCCCAACCGTTGTAGCCGATGCCAACGGTGATGTCGTATTGATTCCCGGTGTAGACCTGCCGCTCAACCATGCCGCTGAACGCCACGTTGCCGATCTTGCGTGAGGCGGCCTCGCTGCCTACAAAATACGGACCTACGCGGAGCGTCCAGTTTTTGGCTAACTCCGGCGTACTCTCGCCATCCTGAGCACGGCATATGCCGGGCGACATAACCAGCACCAGTCCGAAGGTTAGGGCAATGAGCCCGGTTCCCAGAAAGCGTTTCACAGAGCCTCCTCCTATTTCTGCTTCAGGGTATGCCGCGGCAGCAAGCCGCAGCAAACAGCCGAACACCTGCCACTACTGTACCCGGTTCCACTTCCGCACCGCATATTCCTTCACGGTTCACCTGGAGCATTCGCGAATCGGCGTGGCCGGCTACAGGCTGTGCCGCCGCCGCAGCACGGCGCCGGCCAGGTTGTTCGTAGGTTTTCCGTGCCGAACCGCTGCAACGCCGTTAACAAACACCCACTCAATGCCAATCGGCGTTGAACGCGGCGCTTCAAACGTTGCGGTATCGGCAATGCGCGCCGCATCGAACACCGCGATATCAGCCGCGTAACCGGGCCGCACCAGTCCACGCCGATCGAGCCCAAGGCGAGCTGCCGGACTGCCCGTCATTTTGTAGATTGCATCCTCCAGCGTTAGAATCCGCTCCTCGCGGACGTAGCGGCCCAGCACGCGTGGAAAACAGCCGTACAGGCGGGGATGGCACGTACCACGCAGGTGCAGCCCGTCACTGCCTATCATCTGGTGGCGCCACTGAAGCATCTCGCGTACATTGCCCTCATGCGCCGAGTGGTTGATGTAACAGGCGGCGAACCGCTCCTGGGCAATCACCCGGCACAACCAGGCCGGCACGCTCATGCCGCGCGCCTCCGCAGCGTCGGTAAAACGCCAGCCCTCATGCCGGGCACCGTCGGCAGATTGCGCGCCGGAGAGCCGGTACTGCTCCCAGTTGAAACCTGTCGCCGCCAGGTCGCGTTCTATAGCGGAACGCTGCTGGGCATCGTTCAGCCGCTCCTCCAGCCGCACCGGACCACCCTCGGTGCACCACTCCGGCAGCAGCGCCTGCAGCAGCGACGACCCGGCCGTGTATGGATAGATGTCGCTGGTCACGTCGACGCCGGAAGCGCGCTCCCGCTCCAGAATTTCAATCAGCTCGCCGGCGCGGCCGGCATTGGCCGGCCCGTTCAGTTGGAGATGCGATATCTGTACCGGAACGCCGGCTTCTCGCGCGATGTCACAGCTCTCTCGCGTGGCCTCAAACAGGCGTTCGCCGTAGTCACGCTGGTGAGTGGCAAAAAAACCGGCGGTTCGGCACAACCTGACTAGCTCGTCGCGAGATGCCGAACGCATGGGTGCATACCACAGTCCCGTGCTCATGCCCCAGGCGCCATCCGCTATTGCTTCTTCCAGCAGCGCGGCCATCGCGTTCAGCTCACCGTCGGTGGCAGGCCGGTTCTGCATACCCATCACCGAGACACGCACCGCACCGTGCGGCGCAAGATAGACGACGTTGCAGCCTATTCCGGTGCGTTGGTACTGCGACAGGAGATCGCCGACGCTCTCCCAGCTGCAATCAACGGAGCCGTCACTCGCATCACCGAACAAGCCACCCAGGTACCGTCGCTGCACGGCCAGAGCTTCGCCGGTTACGGGTGCGAATCCGAGCCCACAGTTTGTGAACACCTCGGTGGTAACGCCCTGCATCACCTTCGGCAGGTGCTGCGGGTGGGCAAGAAGCGCCAGGTCTGCGTGCGTGTGAATATCGATGAATCCAGGCGCAACCGTCAGGCCCGTGGCGTCGATCGACTCCACACCATCCATCGTGGCTGGTAGACGGCCTGTGGCCACGATCAAACCGTCGACAAAGTGCAGATCCGCAATGCAGCCGGGCGCGCCGCTGCCGTCTACGATCGTCGCGTTGCGAATCACCGTCCCTGAACTCGTCATTGCTTCTCCCGAGCTGCGCCACTGGGCGGCGCACCGTGTGAGAATCTGACTTTTGCAGATTCGTTGCCTCAAATAAGAATATGACGGACGCCGTGCCCGAAAGCCCTGTTCCGCGGCTGGCGGACACGCCTCGCCGCCGACCATAGCGCGCAAGGGTCGCCGTTTCATCAACTGGCCTTCCCTGCGGTGCGTGCGGACTTCCGTCGTGCCGGCTTTGCCGCCAGTATCCGCCCCTGAATGTCGGCCGGGTTTAGCGAATTGAGCATCTGCCCGGGTGCTTCGGCCTTGTCTCGCCGTAGGGCATGCGCTAGAATCAGTCGTTCGTAGTGTGTCGCTGCCCGCCAGCGCCGCTTATCACTCCTCCCGAAGGCCCGCAAACCTTTCGGGCCTACGGTCAGGTTTTACCATGAGGCAACGATTTTACTTCGGCCAGGTTTTCGATGAGGCAACGCGATTCGTTGCCAACTGGCGGTATTTGTCGTACAATGCTATCGGACGGCCGAAATTGGGATTCAACGGAGTAGCGCCGATGAACCGGAACACTTCAGGCAGCCGCGCAACGCAACGCAACGCGGCCCGTCCGACTTGGCCGTTAATCAGCTTGCGTTGACCCTCCTGTGCGTGCTGCTTTTCGGAATCCCGCATTTCCGCTCGGCGCCAAGTTCCAGCGTCGTCATTATGGCGGGAATGCGTGTACGGCGTTGCCCGGGACCACACCAGTTCCCGCCGGCCATCATCTATCCGTTCTATTTCGGGTACTGACACGCCCCCATTCATCCCCCAGAAGGAAAGCAAGCCATGAAGAGCGCCTATCTTGCGGCTGCGATCTTTGCAGCCACCCTGGTCGGCTCGGGATGCGGCGGCGGAGCCGGC
>JAGWMJ010000014.1 GCA_028871815.1 Armatimonadota bacterium
ATCCGGGCGGTATTGAGCCGACGGTATCCACGGGCGGTTGGTTCTTTGCCGACGCGACCGATGCATCTCAAACCGTGCATCTGATCGGTTCGCAGATCGGCGGTTTCGTAACCGGAAGCGGCGGCGAGATCGACACCTTCACGATTTATAATAACGAAACCGTGTCCTATCCTGTACCCGATCTCACCCTCCCTCCCGGCCGCTGGCAGATAGCCTGCTGGCTGGCTGGTTCGATTGGAGGCGTATTCGACGGCCAGCAGCCGCCTTATGCGTACGCCACCAACCCCGTCACGATAACCGTACTGCGGTAGGTCGCCCGGCATCGACGGGACGTGGTTCGTTCCGCCTGACCGCAAGCCGTGGGCGGCCGGCCTGGCTGGCGCTGCTGCCTTCCGGCTCCAGGCGTGACAGGACCGCCAGCAGTTGCTTGGGCCACCAACTGTGGCGCCGCTGGCCCTGAGCTCACAACAGCGCGCAGATGGCCTCCGGTGTGCGATGTGGACCCGACCGAGGAACGTTTGAACGCTGAGCCAAGCCTGCGAAGCCATCCGCAGCAAAATGTGACACCCATTTGTAGCCCGTGGACCGGCGTGTGCCGAATGGTTCGCACAACTCCGCGAACCCATGCAGGCCGCAATGTGCTTTCACAACGAACGGGCGCCGCTCATCTATCGAGCTAATCGCCTTCCACGGCATGGCGAAAGTGCGTCATTACGCCTGCGTGGTTGCAAGGGATTGTTGCCTACGTACGCAGCCGATCATGTAGTCAGGGTTCCCGGCTCATACGCCCTTTCATGCCCCGAACCCCGATTAAGAAGGAACCCTCCCTAAACGAAGGAACGCATCGGGGTCTTCGGTCAGGATTCTGCACATGCAGGGACTCTGGTTCGGTCAGGCCTCGGTCAAGGCCTCGGCAAAAATCCGCCTGCGGGCAGTTGTGTTATAATGGGCCGTTGCCGCCCGGCACTTTGTCGCCCGCGGCCGGTGGGCCCGTTGCGGTGTAAGGAGACCTGATATGTCTGGCCATTCCAAATGGCATAACATCCGCCTGCGCAAAGGCGCGCAGGACGCCAAGCGTGGCAACCTGTTTACCAAGCTGGCCAAAGAGATCATCATGGCCGCGCGCGCCGGCGGCGGCAATCCCGATACCAACTTGCGCTTGCGGCTGGCGATGCAGAAAGCCCGCGACAACTCGATGCCGCAGGATAATGTGAAGCGAAGCATCCAGCGTGGCACCGGAGAGCTTGATGGCGCTTCCTACGAAGAGGTCACCTACGAAGGCTACGGTCCCGGCGGCGTGGCCGTGCTGGTGGAGTGCGCCACCGACAACCGCAATCGCACCGTGGCCAACATCCGCAGCATCTTCACTAAGTGCGGCGGCAGAATGGGAGAGAGCGGCTCGGTAGCCTACCGCTTCAAGCCGATAGCGCTGATCGCCGTAAGCCAGACCAAGACCGACGAGGAGGCGCTGTTTGGTGTTGCGATCGACGCCGGCGCGGATGATATACGATCCGAGGATGGGCGGTTTGAGGTGCTTGCCTTGCCGGAACACTTCGGCCGGGTTCGCGACGCCATCGAGGCGGCAGGCATCCCCATTGAAACCGCCGATCTCACGCTGGAAGCCCAGGACACGGTCACACTGGATGACAAACAAACCGAGCAGATGGTGAGGCTGCTGGATGCCCTCGACGACAACGAAGACGTACAGAACGTCCACTCGAACGCCGACCTGAGCGAAGAGGCGCTGGCTGCGGCTGGGTAGGCCGACCTGCTTTGACAGACGACGACCGGGACCACGTACCCGAAGAAATCCTCACAGACCGCGTTTGCCTTACGATCACCGACGGGGACTCCGGTTCGCGACTCGATCAGTTTGCAGCGGCGCATCTCGCGGGTGTTTCGCGTGCCGCTGTCCAAAGACTGGCCGCGGTTGCCGAAAGTGAGCCGGGCGGCATCTGGGTAAACGGACGTCGTGAACGGTCTTCCTACCGGCTGCATACGGGCGACCGCGTTGAAATCGACGTGTGCGCGCCCTCCGTTTCCACGGCACAACCGGAGTCGATACCCATCGAAGTCGTCTTCGAAGACGACTTCCTGATGGTCGTCAACAAGCCACGCGGTATGGTGACACACCCGGCGCCTGGCGCGCCTTCGGGTACGCTGGTGAACGCCCTGTTGGGCCGCATGGCGCAACTTGCGCCGCGTGGCGGCGCCATTCGACCCGGCATCGTGCATCGACTGGATCGCTTTACCAGCGGACTGCTGGTGACGGCCAAAACGGATTCCACCCTCGCCGCGCTTCAACAACAGCTGGCGGAGCGAAGCGTGAAGCGTCAGTACTGGGCCGTGGTTTGGGGTTCGCCACGTTGGGAGCGCGCCACGGTGGACGCTCCAATCGGCCGCCACAAGTCGCACCCGGAGAAGATGGCGGTGCTGGCTGCGGCGGCAAACGGCGCCAGGGCTTCCCGGACACACTTGAACGTCGTCGAGCGATACCGTGGCTGCTGCTCACTGCTCGACGCGGAACTGGAAAGCGGACGAACCCACCAAATCCGCGTCCACTGCGAATATGCCAACCATCCGGTCGTCGGCGATCCGCTGTATGGAGGCATGCGTAAACTTCCGTCAACCATCAACTCCGCAGCGAAGCGGGCGCCGGTTGAGCGAGCCATTTCGGAGCTCGGCGGCCAGGCGCTCCACGCGTTCCGGCTGCGATTCCGACATCCGGTGGATGGTACGGAACTTCAATTTGAAGTGCCGATGCCGCCGGTGATGCAGGCGCTTGTCGACGCCTTGCGACAGCTGTAAAGCGACCTACAACGCGATGACTGGCGCGGTAACCGGCACATCCGTGCTCGTGAGCGTGACAGTCACCGTGTTCGATTTCGTGCCCGAAGCCGCCGAAATGCTATAGACGCCGGCGGCCACCCAAAAGCCATAGCTCCCGGTAGAATCGGTGGTGGTTGTACCTATCGTCGTTCCATTTTGCACCAGCGTAACCGTAAGCCCGGCAGGCGCAGCCTGGCCGCCCACGGTAACCTGGCCGGTGATATCGTTCGGCGGCCCGGGCGTTGCCCCGATCGGTGCGGCCACCAGCAGGTCGCCGAGATTGTTCACGGGTGGCGATGCGCCGAGCGCAAATTGAAGGAAGATTTGCCGCGTCTGGTACCCAGTGGCCGTGATGGTGCCCACCGGCGTGTTGCCGTCTCCGATGAGGCCAACCGGAAGGCCGCCGATGGAGAACGTGCCATCCACGGCGGAGGTTGCCGAACTCCCTGATATGGTTACCAGAGCATTTGCCACCGGCGTTGTCAGCCCCTTGAGATTCACAACGACGCGGCCGCTTACGGCGGCGGTGTAACCGGCAGCTGAAACGAAGATGTTGCCCAGGTTGTTGGATGTATTGGCAATCAGCGAAGTGGTGAAGTGGCCGGCGATTTCGCCGGTAGCCGTTACCGTCACGGCTGCCGACCCGGCGGAGAGCCCCGTGACGGTGAAGGTACCGTCGGCTGCGGTGGTAGTGGTGTGGCCGTTGATGCTCACCTGAGCCGCCGTGGCGGGAGGCTGGTTGGTCTCCACCTCCAGAACCTTTCCAGTTGCGGTGGTGCCCGTGGGCGTGGTACCACCACCGCCGCCACCGCACCCGGCGGCGATCAAGGCCACGGTGGCTGCGAGCGCCATACGGACAGCTCGCGACAGGGACATAGAGACGCGATTATGTGTGCAGTTGACCATGGTTTCTGGCTTCAGCGGCCGTTCTGGAGCTATCATCGGGTTACGAGCAGCGGCACGGCGACGCGCGTCTTCTCGCCGCTGGCGGCCTGAGCAGTGATGACCACGATATACGTCCCGGCCGGCACGCCGCGGCCGGTGTTATCGCGTAAGTCCCAAACCTCCGAATTGGCTCCGGAAGATGCGGCGCGTCCGCTGGACAGTGTCCGAATGACGCGCCCGGCGGACTGGATCTCCACGCGCGTCTGGGCCGCGGCGCTCAGTTCGTAATGAATGTCCGCCGTGCTGACCGCTCGCCCGCGAGCGAACGGCGGTAGCGTGGCGAACGCGTTGAGAATGGTGACAGACGGTGCGGAGTTGGGCACGGCCGTAACACGGAAACTGCGCGTCAATTCGCCCGGCGCCGCGGTAAACGAGTAGGCCGCAACACTGTTCATCAGCACTTGCGCACCGGTGGAGAGGTCGGTAAGGGTAAGCCTCATACCGCGGGGCAGTTTCGCCGTGCCCGTCCAGGCAATCGTGGTGGCATCACCAGCGGCGGGTACCTGCACGGTCAGGTTCCATTGGCTGGCGGAGCCAAGGCGGCGAATATCTGAAACGAAGTTCCCGCCGGCAGAACCGTAACCGGCGCTCCAGTTGGCGTGTGGAAAGACGGCGAGCAGGGTGGCTCCAGTTGTAAATGGAGGCGGCGATGCGGCATCCAACGACGAGATGTATGCATCGCTTCCGCGTGGCGACTGACCGAACACTGCCGAGGCCGAATGCCCTTGCGCGTCACGAAGCATCATCTGAAGCTGCCAGCCGTTATGTACACCGGTAATGCCCGTCGGCGCAGCCGGTGTGCGGCTGGGTGCGCCGAGTCTACGGTTGCCCGGCGTGAGCGGCTGCGGATTGTCGTAGCTGAGAATGACGCCTTCCGGTACCATGACGCGGATCCAGTAACCTTGCCACGGCGCCAGCGCGTTGGGCTGCCCCGCCGCGGTGATGTCCTGGTAGCCTCCTGCCGTGGTAAAGCTGAATACGCCGGCAGCCACCCAGCCCTGAGTTATTGCATTTGCCAGCGTAGCTACCTGACCCAGGTACTCAACATCCACCTGCGTCGAGAGATCGATGGAGCTGTTGTATGGCGGTCCTATCTGGTTCCAGCCGTACTGGAGTGAGACGCTGATGACCGGCTGAGCGGCCGTGCTTTCGCCGAAGACGCTGGTATTGATCGTGGTGGCAAAGTTGCTCCATAACCCATAACCCGGCTGGTAGAGCGGCAGAGATGGATACCGGTTATAGTTATCCGTGCTGGGTGCGGTTGGTCCCGATTGGTCCCATTGGGCCAGCAGCGCAGCCTTGGGGTTAATGCCCAGCGCCGCCGCCATGTCGTGGGTATACGGGAGCAGAGGCAGCGAGATCATAGCGGGACCGGCGGCGAAGCTGTTGGCGAGTGTCGTTGCCGGCGCCGGTGTCTGCAGGACCCAGATCGGCGCAATGGAGTATGTGTTGTTGAATGCGGTGTTACGTTGAAAGTGCACCACGGTGCCACCCGTTGGTGTGAAATCGATGTGGGTACGGCTGAAACCGTTGGGGACGGCGCCGGAGGAGCCCTGAGCGCCAAACGCGCCTTGTACGGCGGCCGCCGGCACGGCGCCGCTGCCACCGTCGTAACTCACCGAAACCGTTCCGCTATCGGCGCCAACGGTTGTTCCCGCAAAGTCGTTCGGATTGCCGTTTGCTCCGTTCTCTTCATCGACTGGATAGTAGACGCGAACGTAGCTATTGGCAATAAGAAAGTCCATAGCCAATCGCAGCTGCGGAGGTTGCCCCAGGCCGCTGAAAACGGGAGCGACCGAGCCAAAGCCATCACTGATCTGCACCGAGTCGTAGTTCTGACCGAAATCGAGGCGGTTGGTGAAGGTGTTGTCCCAATAGACAACCTGGGCGGTGCCGCTGAGGTTGTTCTCGTCACCGGTCGGCGTCGTGAGGTAGTAAACCGTGAATACCGCTGCCCCGCTGTTGGTACCACCGGACGGATTGGTTGACGTTGCGGGCGTCGTGTAGGTGTAAAGCTTGGTCCCCGCAGTGATACTGGTATCCAGCACATACTGTTGCTGGAACCACGTATTGAAATCAGTCATCTCGACGGTGGCGGCGCCGCCGCCATTGCTGAGCGCCGCCAGGGCAAGTGCCCTCAGGCGGACGGTATCGTTCGCCACCGTAACGTCTTGCTGATAGGCCAGGTAGTAGCCGCCGGGTGCGGTGGCTGGAGACAAGCCGTTGTTGAATGCAACGAAGAAATCGGGGTTTTCGATGTAGCACTTCAGCCAGGCCGCGGCAGCCATCTGCATTCGCGGGATGAGCATGCCGCCGAGGTTGTTACTTACAGGCTGACCGCTCTGGCTGGCCGGCGAGAAGGTGTTGTTGCCGAGCGCAGGCTCGTTCTCGAGGTCATAGAATGGCGTGTAGTACAAGTTGAGCGCAAGTCCGGGATCGGCATCGGGCACGTCGTTGCCGTACGGCTGCGCCGTCGCCGGCAGATTCTCGTACTGAGCGCGCAGATTTCGGGCGGCCACAAGAGCCACCGCACGGGCCATGCCCTTTTCCCACGCGTCGTACGCCATGCTGGCGCCTCCGTGGAATGCCTGAGCCAGCACCTGCGCCACCGCGAGAAACCGGCTTTGCCAATCGCCAAACGAGGGCAGCCAAATCTCCGAAGTCCCGTCAGCATGTATCACCAGCAACGCGCCTTCAATACCCTGCACTTGAGAGGCGTAAGGGTCACGGTTGAAGATCGTGATGTTGCCACCCAGGATCGGGTGGCCCATAATCTGCTTGATGGCGGGGTAGAGCAGATTGACGAGGTTGACGATCGCCTGTGCGTTATTTGGGCCGGAGGTCGGCCAGGAGAACGCGCCGGTTGTGGGCACCGTAAACGTGAGCTCGTTGGTATTCGGCGGATCCGGCGCCCTTGTAATCCGGCGCATCTGTGGTACGAGCAGCTTGCCGTTTTGCCGCAGCAGAACAGTGGCGGCCAGGGGTATGCGTGCGCCGCGCGCGGCAAGGTGGTTGCGAATGAGGAACTGGAGCTCGCGCTCGGCTACGGTACCGGCAGCCTGCACCTGCGGCAGTATTTCGCGACTGATCTGGTCGTCGATCGCCGGGTAATCGTTGGGGTTGTTTACGTCCAGCACGTAAGCGCTCTGCGGGCCGCTGCTGACGGCACGAAAGCGGGTGTTGACGATGTTGGTGTACTGCTGTGCGGAAGCGAACTGAGGAGCCAGCGCTGCAAGGAGCACGAAGACAAGCGATCGCACCGGGAACCTCAAGCTCACAGACGGCCTCCTCACCTGCAAAAGCCGGAAACGGTCGGGGGAGCGTTGATCCTCTAGGCGGCGCCGGCGCGCGGGGGTTGCTGCAACGGCTGCTGGATTATACCATACGCGTGCTGCGGCTGCCGGTCGCGCATGTCGGCCCAGCCGAGCGCCGCCAAACCTCGGCATGCGTATCGTGCGCAGCATCGACCGTCACAGGCACGTCACCCAGAAGGTAGGCGTACTGTTTTGCACCGATCCGAACGTACAGTATTCCGAACAACAGCGCGAACGCGGGCGACACCGCAGTATCTGTACGCAGTCAGGTCGCGCCGGCCGCACTGCGTTGCATCCGGAATACTCCCAACTCAATGGCGCGAAGCGTTGAGGCCCGGTTTCGGCCGTTCCACTCCATACCGCCGCAGATAGTGGCGCCCGGCGGTACGGAGCGCCCACGGCAACGCCACGCCGCCGGCGCTCCAAGCGAACCTCACGGCGCGACGAACGACCGAACCGGGCTGACGGAGAAGTCCGCTGCGACCTTATCCTCCGACAGGACGGCCCAGTAGTAGGTATGTCCACTGACCAATGCCGGACCGCCGTATACGACGGAAGTGGCCGGCGCCGATACCAGGCTGGTGCCGGGGTTGTTGGGGTCCGCCGGCCAGATCGGCAAGATGCCGTTTGGATCGGTATCCGACTGGTAGCTTGGAAACGCGTCGTAGACCAGCACCTGATACAGCGTGGCCCGGTTCACCGCCGTCCACTGCAGAGTAGGCGTGCTGCTGCTCACGTTCGACCCCATCGCCGGCGAGGTGAGCGAGATCGGGCCGAGCGGTTGCACAACGGTTTGGGGCTGGCTTGGCGCGCTCTCACCCGCCGCATTGCCGGCCGGGAAGTTCACTGTATCCAGTGCGGCAACATCGTAGTACGTGAACACGTCGGGCGTCAACGCCGGATCGACATCCGAATACCGGTCGGCAAGCGGATCGCGCAATATCGCGAGTGTGGCATAGTGCGTGGCATCGGCCACCGACCGCAGTATCTCGAATCCGTACAGGTTCGTCGCCGTGTCGTAATCCCAGAAGATATCGCTTTCGATGATGCTCCCGGCCGGCGTACTGCGCCCGCCACGGTTCTTGATCGTGGTTTTGCCGGCAGATGCAAAGCGGTGGCCCAGGAGGTGGCGTCGCGCCAGCACCCAATGACGCAGCGCGTTGATTGCCGTCTGCGACACGATGTCACCGCCCACAGCCCTGGAATCCACCGTCGGCGTAGTGATGGCGACCGATGTCAGGTTCGTCGGTGGATTGATTGGTTGGCTGGATCCGGCGGCCAGCGTGAATGACTGTGTGGTTGTGACGCCGGTAAAGGTCTGGCTGTGCTGGGTTGAGTTGAAGTCGCCTGGAAACGACGCGACCAGGGTGTAGTTAAACCCACCGGGAAGCACCGGAAACGTGTAGACGCCGGAGGTATTGGTAAACGCCACCCACGACGCAAGGTTGGTGAAGCGCGTGGAATCGGTGGTATCCGGGATGGCCGCCACCACCTGTGCGCCGCTGATGGGTGCGCCGTTCGCATCGGAAACCGTACCGGTTATCGCACCCTGGTTGGCCTGGTTCGAAACCACCACGTGCACGTTACTGGCCACCGTAGCTCCGGCGGGTATTACCGCGGTGTTCTGGCCCGACCATATTGCGCCGTTCAATGTGATCCGTGCAGAGACTGTGGTGATCAGCGGCGCCGAGCCGGTTGGCGTTTGTACACCCGTGATCTGATAATCGCCAAACTGCGTGGACGTGACGGTAGTGGTTCCAAGAGTGACCGCTGCGCCAACCATCGCTGAACCGGACGGATCGGTAATGGTTCCTGAAACGAGCGCTCCGGCTGGCGCCGGTTTGACAGCCGGTCCACCGCCGCCGCCGCACGCAGTACCTGCGAGTACCAATATGGGCAGAGCAGCGGCAGCGATCCACTTGACCGGCCGGACCCTGGCTTGGAAGTATCGGTTAATTCTGTGTCCCTCCTGGTTGAGTATGGGGGATTCTGATGGCGAGAAGCTCAGGCACCGTCGTCTGAGCGAGCACCGGCCGTGGCCCTGCGCCCGCAGTTACGTACCTGAGGCCAGGCGAGGTCACAGCCCTGTTGGGATAGAGAGTACCTCCATCGGTCACCTCCACTCGGCGGGTCGCGCAGTCACCTATCTGGCATTATATCATAGACCTATTAGTCCAATCACCATATATCCGGCGATGCGGCGCCGGTTTGCTCCACCGTCTTGCCGCGTCGTCTGCGCAGGACGTTGGCTTATGGGTCGGCGCGAGCACAACCCAACGATCGTCGCCGGCCGGCGCTCCCGCGGCAGCATCGAAGCGCTCCTTCGCAAGTCGAAAAACACAACTCGCAGCCGCCGACCGAGTCAAGCCGCCGACTGTTGGCAGGCATGGACCACAGATGGTGGCGGTTCGATTATGCCGATCTCCTCAAGCCGATTCAGCTGCCACGGCATGTACTCGTCCGTGTACATCTGGTCAAGCTGAATCTCCGATATTGCTCCAAGGGCCTTACACCTTAACAAGGACCAATCGCAGACCCGATGGCGCGCGGCCTTGCGCGTCTGCGTAACGAATGCAGACCGAAAACGGGCGCGGCTCGTTGCCGGCGACGAGAGGACGCCATCCGCCCAACTTGGCCGCAAGCCGGGGATTGCGTGGCGCAATACGCCAGCGGCATCCATGTCTGAAAAAACACCTCCTTCACCAAGCCATAGAAAGCGGCGATCCAGGTGGCGAAGGCGGCGCACGGTCTCTACGTCGCTGCACGCTCCGGCCAGCGCAGCGGCAAGGCGCTGATCGGCGTTGAAGGTCCGAAGCCGAATCCGCCAATCGAGCACGAAATCGAGGCGCTCAATATCCTCCTCAAGATCGGTCAGAATCCGTGCCCATAGGTTTACGGCGTCGTCCGCCCACGCCGGCATTCGGCCCGTCTTGCACGCGGCGGATACATACTCCAGGTATCGCCACTGAATACCAATGGCTGTATCCGTCCCGCCATCGGACAGGGGCAGCTCCGCCTTGCAGCTTGCGTCCGCGGCTACAACACACATCGCGTCATAGTTGTTTGCCAATTCAATATGCGGCACACATTTCGGATTTACCTCGAACGCTGCCACTACCAGGGCCGTGGCAGCCGCGCGAAGAAACAGTGAGGTTTCGCTAGCCAGAGCGTCACCACAGGCAAGGTGCAGCCTTGCTGTCCCACGGATTCCCTCGGCACACTTAAAGGCGAACCTTGGTCCGGCGCCCAAGGCCTGCCGGTCCACTCTAGGTGAGAGGGTGAACCTTACGCTGCCTTCGTGCGGCTCGAGCCCACCAGAGCCGGCATAGATGACACGAGTCACCAGAAATGGAACGAAGTACCGCCACAGTTCGCTCGCCATGTCTGGCACAGAATAGTTTTCGTGACTGGCACAGGTGACTAGCCGGTCGGAGTACGTGACACTGCCGCGCCAAACGCGAAGCTCGGCCAGTCGTGAGCTGTGCTCCACCGCACGCTGCGATGCGTCGAGGAATAGCAGATCGCCGGCCAACGCGAAACGGACCAACTCGTCGGGCGTTTCGCATTCCGGCGTCGCGTACTCCGGGTGACTGCCGATATCCAGGTAGGCACAGCCTCCGTTCGGCAGGTACAGCCTTCCGTCATAGGACGCGACCACCTTCACCGTGTGCCGGACGGCCCTTAGGAGCGCGCCGGCGCCGTGGTGTACGGTGGCGCGCCCATTCGTGGCCAACGGCGCGATGAAGAACTCGGATTCCAGACCAATAAGTGACCGAACCGGACCCCTGCTCCGCACGAGACACCTCCTGCCGACATCGCTTCCACCGTGAGCCGGCTCACTGTATTATCGATAAGCAGCCGCACGACATTTCGTTGCGATGTCGCCGAAGAGTCGAGTCGTCCGACCCGGACGCGCCACGGCGGCGTCGTACTCAACGCGAAGCGTAGATTCCATGCGGTAGAAGGTTTAGGGCCCGAATTGACTCGCGGCACTGATTGCAGCGGTGAATCCGCGCAGCCATCGAGGGCTGTACTCATCTCGAAATAGCTTCGGGATTCTCTTGCTCGTCTCCGGGCCAGCGAGAGCGTCCCAGCTCGCCTTGCACTCGAGTCCGGCGGCGGAATGTGCGCGTATCCACTCCGAGCGCAGCGACGCGCGCGTCGTAGCTGGGGCGCCGAGCACCACTTCATCCCACGTTGTTTGAATCGGAACGCTGCGCACCACCTGCGCGCCGCTAGCATCCAGCTGTTGTTGAAAGCCGCTTTCTCCCACGGCGAGGAAGTGTGAATCGAATGTGCGGAGCAGGACGACCGCTCGCCGGAACGTTCTTACGTGGGTGAACATGGTGTCGCGAACCTGTGCCAACGCGCGAAAACGAATCCGCCAGTCCAGTGTCGTGTCCAAACTGTGGGGGTCAGTCTCCAGTCGATCGATGGTCGTCTTCCAGAGCTGAAGTGCTTTCGCCGTCCATGACGGAAACTGAGCCGTTGCTGCCGCTCGTTCGACGAACTCGATGTACCGCCTCTGAATATCGAACGGAGAGATACTAAGGCCATTTTTCATTGGCAGCAGCGTGCGCAGCGTTGGGTCACGGTTCAACTGGTCCATTGTCTCCATTGGCCGCTCCAGATCGACCAGAGGTCGGCGGTCGCATAACACGTCGGCCGCCGCCAGCACGAGCGCCGTGGCGGCTACACGGAGAAACAGCGTAAACTCGCCCCCATGTGCATCTCCCGTCGTAAGGTGGACGCGATGCCGTGCGGAGCATAGGCTTTCACGATGGGACCACAATGTGGGCCGACGATCACTGAGGCTTGAGTAATTGATACAGGCCGCGCGGGGCGAGAGGACGAAATGTGGTCGTTCGCCGCTCCAGTCCATCGCGCCCGAACCTGTAAAGATGATGCGAGTGATCAAAAACGGCAGCAGCAGCGCCTCGTAGTCGGTCGCCGCATTCCGGGCGGTATAGTTTTCATGGCTGGATGCGACTACGAGGCCGTCATGGTAGGAGGCGAATCCGCGCCATACCGTTACCGATCTGTCGTTTGGGTAGCATTGCTTGATAGCTTCGGCCAGCAAGAGATCCCCGGCGCACGCGAACCGGACGAGCTCGTCGGGCGACTCGCACTCCGGTGTCGTGATTTCCAGGTGGTTGCCAATATCCTCGTAACAGCGGCCACCGTTAGGCAGGTAGAGGCAGAAGCCTTCAGCGGCGCAAGGGAGGTTGGATTCGATCCAGGTCAGCAGCTGGACGGTCAACTGCTGTGGCGTCTTCGCCAGCCTGTTTGAACCACCCTGGAGAAAATACTCCGTTTCCATTCCGAAAACCGTCCGAACGCCTGTGTTCTGCTGGCTTCGCAACAGCTGGCCGATGGTCATTGCCGTTCCTCTGTAATAGTCGCCAATTGTGCCGCGTGCGACGGCGGATACCCGTCGCCGCAAGTGTACGCGGCTGGTGTTACGGTGCGCTTCGGGGTGCAGGGTGTGGCCGCCGGAGCCTGGCCCACGGAAACTGACGCGGATCCGCTGGCTGCACAGTCGCGAACAAACTCGGCGAGTGTGGCCCGGCCGTTCGGTGCCGCCGGATCTGCGGGTTCCGGCATACCGATACGGTAGCGGACATCGGCAAGCTGGCCAAGAGAGATCTGATGCCAGTCCACGAAGTTCACCGTTACGTGCGATGGGATGCGCGCCAGGATTCCGGCCCGCACCGATGCGCGCGTATCGACTGGTGGATAAGCAACGAAACGCTCAATCTGCTCCTCCGTCACGATGTTGTGCGTGAGGCCGTTTGCCTCGCAGGCAAAGTAGAGCCCGACATCCGCATTCAGGTCGGCGTAGCGCCGGTCGAGCAGTTCAATCGCGGGTGAACGCCAGGTCAAACTGTGATCCGCCTCGAGCGCATGGCACAGCATGCGACGTTTGAGCAGCCAATCGAGGTGTGGTTCCAGTTCACGGAGTCGCCGGGCGCTGAGTTGTTCCAGAACCCACCGCCAGACGCCGAGAATCCGATCCGCTCCCGGTACGGCATCACCGCACCTGCCCGATCGCACAAACCCTTCAGCCGCCTCAAGAAAGGCCACCTGCAGTTCTACAGCGCGGACATGCTGCCCACCAATCAGTTCCGCTGTTTGCCTCAGTTCAGGATCGTCGGAGTACGCCTGAAATGCACGCACAGGGTCGCGCAAAAGGCAGCCAACCTCAGGCGCGACCTCGGCTTCGATCATCGCAACGATCAGCTGCTGCACGCCGGCCTTCAAATACGTGGCGGTTTGGCACATCGTACTGTCGAACGAGATACAGTGCAGGCGCGCTGCGGCGCTCGCCTCTCCGGCGAGCGTCTCGCGCCGTGAATTGACCAGCGGCCGCGCGAAGGTCGTCTGCTGCCCAATTAAGGTGGTTGTGAACTCGGCTCGCTGGGAGATTTGGTACGTCACGTCGGCATCAAACCAGGATGCTGCTTTGCCCTGGCCCGTGAACAGTACACTGCTGGCCTGGTAGCTCGCCAACCACAACAAACAATCCAGTCGCCGGTCGAAGAGACGGTCCCATGCCGCGGCACTGAGCAGCACGTTCAGGTGCGCGCCCCAACTGGTTCCCAATCCATCCGAGGTATTGGCCTGCAACTCCAGTCGACAGCCAGACGGCGCAACGGCCTGAGCCCGCGCGCGCGCGGTATCGGCGATACGGTACATCGCATGGATCGCAGCCGTGAAGTCCAACGCGGAGCGGGTTTCGGGCGTGCAGACCTCCAGATGGTCGCAGTCAATGTAGATACAGCCACCATTCTGGAGCCATACGCGTCCATGGTCGTAATGCGAATCGGATGCATATCCTGCCGCGACCGAACGCGTACCGCACACGTGTTTTATAACCAGGCGGCAGGCATTGTGTGGCCACTGTGGCCATCCATTGGCGTTCAGCATCGTATTGGCCAGCTCTACATCGGCGCCGACTATTTTCGGGAGTAGCTGCACATCCATTCTTGGTATCTTGAACTTCGGCGTGTTGGGCGGCGGCGGTTCGCGAACCACCGCTGGAGCGACAGGGACCGTGAGCCGGCCGCGCCGGCATGGCCGATGCGTTGACTCCGGTGCTGCCTTGCTCCTATAATCATCGCAGCGTCGAGATCGTTGCGTAAGACGGGCCCCGGCCCGGTGTTTGGTTCTTCCGTATATTTATAGGGAGCTCGCTCCCAAATCGTTGCAATGTCGGTGTGTCGCGGAGCCGGTAATATGCGACGCAGAATGAGTGACGGAACGAGGTAACGCATGGCGGAAGTGCGACTGGAGAACCTGAGCAAGCACTTTAATAAAGTGGTTGCGGTCAACAACGTCAACCTGCACATTCTGGACAAGGAGTTCATCGTTCTGGTTGGTCCGTCGGGATGTGGAAAGACCACGGCCCTGCGGATGATCGCGGGACTGGAGGAGGCGACGCTCGGCACAATCTTTATTGGCGAGCGGAACGTGAACGACGTTTCGCCAAAAGATCGCGATATCGCGATGGTTTTTCAGAACTATGCGCTCTACCCGCATATGTCGGTCTACGACAACATGAGCTTCGGTCTGCGTCTCAAGAGGACCGCCTCCGCAGGTATCTGGCCGTTCAACTCCCGCCGGACGTTCACGCGCGCCGAGATCGACCACCGCGTGCGCGAGGCAGCGGCGATGCTCGGGCTCGAACAACTGCTGCACCGCAAACCCAAGGAACTGAGCGGCGGGCAGCGCCAACGGGTGGCGCTGGGCAGAGCGATCGTACGCGAGCCGCAGGTCTTTCTGATGGACGAGCCGCTCTCGAATCTCGACGCGAAACTCCGCGTGCAGACTCGCACCGACCTGATCAAACTGCATCGACGACTAGGGATCACCACGGTCTACGTGACCCACGATCAGATTGAAGCGATGACCATGGGCGATCGAATTGCCGTCATGAGCAATGGACTGGTTCAGCAGGTCGCCAGCCCGCTGGAACTGTATAACCATCCTGCAAACCTCTTCGTTGCGGGGTTCATTGGCTCACCAGCAATGAACTTTATGGAAGTAACCGTTCGGTCCGATGGCGGCACGTACTGGGCGGATGCCGGCAGCTTCCGCGTAAGCATCCCCGCTCAGTTCAACGAAGCGATTGCCGCATACGACGGCAAGAGATGTACGTTCGGCATTCGTCCAGAAGACATCTACGACGGTGCGCTTCCCTCGCTAATAGCTGCGGCGCCTGGAAACACCGTTACTACCACGGTAGATGTGCTGGAGCCACTTGGCAATCAGGTGGAGATCTACCTCAAGGCCGGCGATGTGCCAATAAATGCAATGATAGACAGCTCCACGAAGGCTGAGACCGGGGGATCGTTAAACGTGATCTTCGATATGGCGAAATCGCACCTGTTTGATATTGAGACCGAGCGCACCCTCTACTGAGCAAATGCCTGTTTACAACCATTGCACGTTGTATTCCCGGGCGAATATCGGGTAACCTGAACATCCCTGCTTGAACAGGCAGGCGACCGCAGCGGTGTGGTCTGGCGCTCTGCGCCCCGCTTCCCGCCTCGCCGAACTGCGAGGCCCAACGCACGGGTCGATTTTTCACCAGTGCCGTTCCGTCCGAGGGGAGAACTTGTGAATGCGTGACTACGAAGTTCTGTATATAATCGATCCGAACACCACAGACGACGGTGTGCCTGTCGTGATCGAGAAGTTTTCGAAGTTGATTTCGGACCAGGGCGGCGAGGTCACCTCTGCTGAACTCTGGGATAAGGGCCGACGAATGCTGGCCTACCCGATTGCCGGTCACAAAGAGGGAATCTACGTGCTGATGCAGTTCAAATCAGCATCCGAAGCGCCTCTGGAACTGGACCGGGTGATGCGGATTGACGAGGCGATCCTTCGCCACCTGGTTACTCGCACCGATACGCGGCAGGAATAGCCGACGCGCCACGGTCAATTGTCTTCCGCATCTGCGGATGTGGCGCCAGTAGTAGAGTGATGCCTGTTTGAGCGGCGACCTCGAACATCGCCGGTTCAGCCACAACGGCAGCACAAGTAACCAGCGCCACAGCAGGCGCGGAAGGATCCAATCATGCTGAACCGAGTTATACTCATCGGACGCCTTGTAGCCGACCCGGAAATCAGGTACTCCGGCGACGGCACGCCGGTCGCCAGAATCCGCATCGCAGTGGACAGGAAACGCAAGGACGAAAGCGGCAACAAAGTCGCCGACTTTTTCAGCGCGGTAGCGTTCAGCCAATCCGCACGCTTTCTGGAGCAGTACGTTCAAAAAGGCCGCCTGGTGGCTATAGATGGACGGCTTCAGACGAATCAGTGGACCGCACAGGACGGAACCAAGCGGAGCACGGTAGAGATAGTCGCGGAGGACGTACAGGCGCTGGACCGCGGACGCGGCGACAGCGCACCAGACGTTGCGGACGCACCTTTCAATCCCGGCGGGCATCGCTCATCGGCGCCGGCGCCGGAACCCGACGCGTTCAGTGGAACGGGACCGAACGACGCCGCCGAAGGTGACAAAGACCCGTTTGAAGCGGAGTGATCCTCCAGACGAAAGGACAGATAGACGTTGACAGGAACACCACGTAGACCGCCATCCAAGGCGAGCAAGTTCCGCCGGCCGCGGCGCAAGGTTTGCATGTTCTGTGCCGATCACCTCGATTCGCTCGATTACAAGGCGATGGGCAGCGGACGATTTCGGACGCGCCTCATCAATGATCGAGGCAAAATCGTTCCGCGGCGCACCACCGGAACATGTGCCCGCCATCAGCGAATGGTTACCGAAGCCGCCAAACGCGCACGCGACATCGCCATTCTGCCGTTTGTTGTAGATTAGCCGGTCCATTGGCTCCAGAACCGCCTCTGGAAGGCGAGGCCGAGCGGCTGGACCAGCTTACGACGACGCACGGCCTGGCCGCCGCGGATCCAGCCGGTATGGCAGGCCTCATCACCGCTCTGCCGGATCAGTTGCGAGCGGTGCCCGCCGAGGTTGGCGCGCAAATCGCGCAGTCTGGAGCGCGGCCCGGTTTGGTAATCGCCGCGGGCATGGGTGGCTCCGCGATTGCGGCCGATTGCGCTGCCGCCATTTCTGCCGAGGCAGGCGCCGCCGCGGTTATACCGTGGCGGAATTACGGGTTGCCCACGTGGGCAGGCGATGACGCCATGTTTGTGGCGATCTCGTACTCCGGCAACACCGAGGAGACCTTGTCCGGCTACGCCGCGGCTCGCGAGCGACAGCTTCGCCGCTTTGCCATCACGAGTGGCGGCGAACTCGCCGCGATGTGCGCCGAAGACAACGTGCCGGTCTACTCCATTCCCGAAGGTCAGCCACCGCGCACGGCACTTGGGTGGCTGCTGATGCCGCTCCTTGAAGGTCTTAGCGCCGCCGGGGTGCTGCAACCGGCACTGCCGCAATCAATCGATGAGACGGCAGAGGCGCTGCACCGGCTGGCGGACGAATTGGCGCCGTACAGGCCGTCGCGGTCGAATCCGGCCAAGCTCCTTGCGCTGCGCTTCTGGCAGGCTCTGCCGGTGGTCTATGGCGTTGAGCCGTTGTGTCACGTGGCGGCCTACCGATGGAAATGCCAGCTGAACGAGAACGCCAAAATGCTCGCGATTAGCGGCGGCTTGCCCGAACAGAACCACAACGAAGTATTGGCGTGGGGCCGCATAGCTGAACAAGCGCCGAACTCTTTTCCGGTGTGGCTACGGACGACCGGCCCATTTGGCGATTCCCGCATGACGCAGCGGGTTGAAGCTACGCGGCGCGTTCTCGGCAGCGACGTAGACTCCGTTGAGGTCCGCGCGTGCTCGGGCAGCAGCTTGACGCAGTTACTGTGGTTATGCCTGTACGGTGACTTTGTGTCGCTCTATTGCGCACTGCTCGGTGGAGTAGACCCTACAGCTATTGGCGCCATCGACGCGCTAAAGCTCGCCATGTCAAAGGCATAACTCAACGCTGCCCGGCTGACGCAGTTTCGAGGTATTCCGATCGAGCCGCGGCCGCCTCCCAATGGGCCAGGGCGCGATTCAATGCAGCCTGAACGCCGCCGTGCTCCTGCGATATACCGACGATATCATCACCGGGCTGTGGCGCCGAGAGCGCGCTCTCGATCGCGCCCAGTCGCCGCTCCAGCCGCGCAATCTCCGCTTCGGCCGCAGCCAGAACCGACCGCATACGACGGCGTTCACGGTTTCGATCAAAGGCGTTCATCGCATCAATATCCGGATGACTGCCGCTTCGCGGTTGACCGGAAGTTGCGTGCCCGGCAATCGGACCCAGATCGGGAGTCGGTGCTTTCGGCCACACGCCGCTGGCGCGCATCTGATTATAGGTGCCATCAAACAGCACGGCCGCGCCGTTGGCAATAGCCAGTGTTCGGTCGCAAGCCGCGTTGAGCAGGTACCGGTCGTGGGACACCAGCAGCAGCGTGCCATCGTACGCTTGCAGCATCGCTGCAAGCGCCTCGCGCGACTCCACGTCGAGATGGTTCGTCGGCTCATCGAGGATCAGCAGATTCGGTCGCAGCCAGGTGATCTGAGCAAGCGCCAGCCGATTCTTCTCACCGCCGGAAAGCAGACGGACCTGCCGGTAGACGTCGTCGCCGGTAAACAGAAATCGGCCCAGGTGCGTCCTCGCCGTCTGAGGTGGAACGTCCGCCACGGCGAGAAAGTTTTCGATCACCGTGGAGTCGAGATCCAGGTCGCCGGTCTCCTGGGCAAAATAGCCCATGGTTACGGAGGCCCCGAGCCGCAGGTAGCCTTCGCTCGGCGCCTCACGTCCGATCACCATGCGCACGAACGTCGATTTGCCACTGCCGTTAGGACCCGCGATGCCGACGCGCTCACCCCGCCGGATCAACCCCGAAAGGCCCGTGAACAGCACGCGGTCACCAAATCGTTTGCCGAGCCCGTTGAAGGCCAGCACCTCTTCACCGCTCATCGCGGAGCTCTTTACGCCGAGCCGCGGCGCCGATCCGGCGCGGACCGGTGCCGCGGTGGCGCCGGCACGGATTCGGTCAGCCCACCGTTTGCGCATCACCGCCTGTGATCGCTTCGAGGGCGTGTTCTTCCACTTCTCAAAGAACTCGGTCAGGCGCGCGATCTCGCGTTGCTCCCGTTCGTGCACCTCAGCCTGTCTTTGATCGCGCATCTGCTTCTGCACGCGCCATGCCGAGTAGTTTCCCGGCGTTACTGTGATCACCGAGCGCTCGAGCTCAGCGACTCCTGTTACGACATGATCCAGAAGCACGCGGTCATGCGAAACCAGAAGCAGCGCTCCACCAAAGTCGCGCAGATATCCTTCCAGCCACTCAGTGGCTTCAATATCCAGATGGTTGGTCGGCTCGTCCAGATAGAGGATATCCGGACCGGAGAGCAGCAGCCGGGCGATGGCCAGTCGCGTCTTTTCACCACCGGAGAGTCTGGAGCATGGCTTATCAAGGTCTGCTGCAGCAAAACCCAGGCGCGACAGCACCAGCGGGACGTCGCGGAGGGCCTCGTATCCACCCATCTGATCGAAGCGCTCGCACAACAGGCCATACTCCTCGAGTACGACCGCCTGCTCTTCGCCCGTCAGGTCGGCGAGCTGCCGCTCGGCTTCGTGCATCCGGCGTTCCATTTCGCGAACGTGCGCGAATGCCGCCTCGGCTTCTTGCAGTACCGTGTTTTCCGAGTCGACCGCGGCTTCCTGGCGCAGATAGCCGAATTGAATGCCGTGCGCGTACTGAATCGTGCCGGTGTCCGGAGCCATCTGGCCGGCCAGTATGCGGAGCAGCGTCGTTTTGCCGGTGCCGTTTCTGCCAATTAGCCCCAGCTTCTGCCGCCACTCCAGCCGCAGATTCAGGCCATGCAAAACCGTATCGGCGCCGAAGCTCTTCTCTATGCCCTGCACAACGAGCAGGCTCATCGTGGCGCGCCGGGAAAGCCTACCACTCTATGGCAGAACCTGTATGTGCGTTTGAAATGCGTTGTCATCGATAAATCGTGCGCCGCCAGCTACCAGTCCAACCCGGAAGATGTGATCTCCGGGCGTCTCCACGCGAATAAAGCCGGTAACGGTAGTGACCTCACCAGGTCCCAAGGTCGGCCTGCTGAATCCGAACATCCAGGGCCATGAACCCGGGTCGTTTGCGCCGGGATGGTCGGAGGTAACCCGAAGGTCCAGCGCTCCGTTCACCTCCGCCGCACCGATGTCCCAATAGGCCTGTTTCTCGGTGTAGGTAAAACCGGCTGTCGGCTGCGTAATCAGGCTGGCGGGTCCCGGCAGATTGTTCCGCACGGTAAAGGTTACCTTGAGCAGGTCGCCGGCGTGCAGGCTGGTGGGTGAAAACGTTGCCGTCAGCAGGTGCGGCGACTGCGCCGGGGCCACCGTAACCGTAAGCGGCACCGGTGCGCTGGACGGCGCTCCGCGCTGTCCGAGAATAAGGTTGTAGCGCGATGATATCAACAGCCCCGCAGGTTGGCCCAACTGCAGGCTGTGCGGACCTTGATGAAGTACCGGAGTGGGTTTGCCGTTGAGCCATGCCTCCACGGGTATTCCAGCGCGCGCGCCGCTGAACTGCACGGTGAGCCGCTCACCCAGCGCCGCGGGATTCGGCGCCAGTGCTGTAACCCGCAAGCGAGCTGCCGGCCACCGGACCTCCGGCTCTCCGGCCGAAACGAAGCCCGTCGAGGAGAAGACGCGCACGACTGCCCGTGACGGTACTGGCTGATACCAAAACCCGCGCGGAAGCAGAAAACCACGCTGCGCCGATTTCCCGGGAAGGCTATGCAGCATCACCGGCACTCCGGCTACCTCGGCGAATGTATCCCGGGCGCTGGCTCCACGGAGTACGTTCCAGCCAGGAACCAATCTGGCAGGCGCCTTAACCTGTGTGGCTGCCGACGTTGCTGCTGCTGCAGCCGATAATCGCGAGCCGGACTCGGCCGGCGTGGATCCTGCGTCTGCGACGAGAATCGCGGCGGGAGCTGCGTCTGCGCCGATTGCAGTATTACCGGTGGCGGAGGCCTGCGTGTTGTGCAGCTGTACCGGAATCCCTGCTCCATAGAACGTGTTACCCGTCAGCACATACCCTCGCGACGGCGTGGGATCGCGTCCGTTCTGCCTTAGATAGATGAGTGATGAGGTCGGGCGCGGGGCATCCCAACCGAAGATATTGTGCGAAAAGTGATCGAACTGGCCATCCTCAATCTCAACAGCGTGGGTGGAGTCGTTGATGCAGAGATTCCCGGCCACATCGCAATGGCGTGAGTAGCCCAGCCACATGCCGTAGTTTGAGTTGGAGCAGTTGTTATCACGAATTACCGTATCGTCTACCAGGTCGACCTCGATCGCATTATTTGGGCTGTACGAGCAGTCGTTGCCGATGAGGATATTGCCGTGCGATCCATCCTTCGGCGGCACGACGGTGCCCGGCGTGATCGGCCCTTCGTTGGCCCGCACAAAAATGCCATCTCCGCCGAATCGCAAGTCATTATCCAGAATACGGTTCCGGCAGCTGTTGTGATCGATGCCGACGCCCTGTGCGTCATAGGTTTGCCAACCGGTAAGCGCCTGAAACAACTCACCGGCTCCGGTTGTGCACCAGATGGCCGAGTTATGCTGAAAGGTATTCTCAGACGAATCCCAAAAGTGAACGCCCCAGTTGCCGTTGAACGAGAAGTGGCTGTTCTGAATCGTATTGTGCATGCACCGCACCACGTCGACTCCGTCCCACTGATGCTGCGAGGTGCACGCATCCACGATGCAGCCGGTGGAGTCGCGCAGCTGCAAGCCGGCCCCATGGTTATCTTCTGGTTGATTGCCGCTCTCGTCGATAACGGTGCCGGCTGGCAGATTGCCGTTCCGCGATGTGTGACAGTGCACGACGCGCACGGCGACGCAGCGATCCAGCACGATTCCGAATTGGCACCCGGTAACGGTGGCGTTCAGGATTTGAACGTTGCGAGCATCGTGCACATGAATGCCGATGCCTTTGCCATCGCCGCGAATCACCGCGCCGCGGAAGTCGACAGTGATGTTGCTGCCGGAGATCTGTACCGCTCCGCTTCCCGGGTCGTGAAGCCGGTAGTCTCCCGGAGCGATGCGGGACGTCGACGTGATTTTGACGCCATCGGTCAGTCGCTTTGCGCCGGTCGCCTGTGCGTTCAGCACGTGCGCCGAGGCCAGTATCCCCGTCGCCGCGAGCAAACTGAGATTGGTACTGCGAAGCAGTGGGTACACGATGGTTATCCTTTCAGACCCGTGAGCGCGATGCCGCGCACAAAGAAGCGTTGTGCCGCAAGAAACACCAGCAGCACCGGTAACAGCACCAGTACGGCTGCTGCCATCTGAAGCGGCCAGTTGGTAGAACCGAAGGCATCCTTGAACAGCGAAAGACCTACTTCAAGCGTTCGCATGCCGGTTGTGCTGGTAACCAGTAGTGGCCAGAAGAAATCGGTCCATGTCGCAATAAATGCGAATACCGATAGCGTCGCGAGCGCCGGACTGGAGAGGGGCGCTGCGATGCGCCAGAAAGTGGCCCATGGCGAACAGCCGTCGAGACACGCAGCCTCATCCAGTTCGCGCGGCAGTGTGAGAAAGAACTGCCGAAGCAGGAATATGCCAAACGCGCTGGATATTGCCGGCACGATCAGCGCCCAGTAGGTATTGAGCCATCCGAATGACCGCACGACGAGGAAAGCAGGAATCATCGTGACCTGACCCGGGATCATCATGCTGGCCACAAAGAGGTAGAAGAGCCAGTCGCGGCCACGGAAGCTTAATCTCGCAAAGGCAAAGGCTGCCGGTGCACAAATCAGCAACTGCCCACAAACGACGCTGACGGCGACGATCAGCGTATTCATCAGGAACCGCAGGAATGGCGTGGCATCCATATGCAAAACCTGCGAGTAATTCGCAAATTGCAAATGCTTTGGCAGCAGGTGGGCCGGATCCGGCAGCGCACCGTGACTAGGATGAAGGGATACCAGTACCATCCAAACGAAGGGAGTCATGGCTGCTGCTGCCGCCACGACCATCAGCACGTAACTGCCAATTGCGCTCGCAGGCGACACGCGTCTCATACCATAACGCTCTTGGCCATGTACCGGCTATGCAAGGCTGTACCCTGCCATCCGCCGCTGGACAATGCGAAACTGGACCACGGTAACCAGCAGAATGACCAGAAACAAGACGTAGCTTTGCGCGCTGGCCATACCCATGTGGAACTGCCTCCACGCTTCATTGTAGATGTGGTAGCCAACTACATCGGTTCTGCGCATCGGTCCTCCCTGCGTCATCATGTACACCGGCGTGAATACCTGAAAGGCGCTGATGGAGGAGGTAACGAGGATGAAGAAACTGGTCGGAAGCAGCAGTGGCCAGGTGATGTGCCGAAAACATGCCCATCTCCCGCCGCCATCGACAGCCGCCACCTCATAGAGGCTGGAGGGAATCGCGCTCAAGCCGGCAAGATAGAGAACCATTCTTGGTCCAAGGCCCAGCCACACGCTCATGACAATCAGAGCCGGCATTGCCAGTCCAGGGCTGTTGAGCCAGTCGGTCTGCGAAGCGTGCCGCAGACCGCATGCCCCCAGCACCCAATCCAGCAGCCCCGACTCCGGCAGGTAGATGAAGGTCCACACCATGGAGACAGCTACGGCGGACGAGACGGCCGGAAGATAGTAGAGTGTGCGGAACAGATTCACGAACGGGAGCTTCTGGTTCACCAGAATGGCGATGATGAGCGCGGCCAGCATGCCGAGAGGCACGCTGGCGACAGCATAGTACGCCGAATTGAACAGCGCATTCCAGAAGAGCGTGTCGTGCACCAGATTCTGGTAGTTCTGAAGCCCGATAAACGGGTGAGCCTTCTTGAGGACGTCCCACTTGTGAAGGCTCAAGTAGAACGCAAATCCGATTGGAAAGAGCGTGAAGATGGCGAGATGAAGGAAGGATGGGAAGATGAAGGTCCACGCGCACAAGTCGGCCTTGAGCCGGCGCGAACGCGCTGACGAGGCACGGCTTGCGGCTAGCGCCGGCACTGTCATGAGTTCAGCTCCGGGTCGATACGGGCCGCAGCCTGACGCAGCGCCACCGCGGGTGACATGCCGCCAATGAGTACATCCTGCATCATCTCGGTGCCAATATCCTCAACCTGGGCGTAGTCTTCCACGCGTGCGCCCCACGGCGCGATACCGGCAGGCACGGCGCGCAGAAACGCCGGCTCAAGCGGATTGGAACTCGCCCTGGCCATGGCAACCGCGCGGTTTCCGCTAATACCGATGCCAAGCGCCGCCTTCTTGATTTGCACATACGGTGACGACATGTACTGCGCAAACAGCCAGGCCGCCTCGGGATGCCGCGTATGGGCGGTTACGGCGAAGCCAGACTCATAAATCACCGTAACGCGCCGTACGTTTTGGGGCAGCGCCACCACACCGACGTCGGACAGGTTGATCGTATCGCTTGCCTTGATCCCGACGAGCGACCAATGACCTGTGATCTCCATTGCGCACAGCCCGTTTTCAAATGGATCCGCCCCTTGCGCCTGCGTCTGGGATAGTGACGGCGCAAGATGCTGTTGTACCAGTCCGGCATAGAATGTCACTGCAGCGATAGTTGCTGGCGAATCTATGTAGCCTTCGGCCCGCTTGCCATTGGGTGAGAGCACGTCGCCGCCATTTTGCCAGATGAACGGGATCCAGGCCGGCATCCAGTTCTGCGCAAGAAACCCATATTGCGTCGGATGCAGCGCACCACGCGGCCACACCGTTAGCGCGCGGCAATCGTTCAGGAAGTCCGCCCATGTCCAGTCATCCTGCGGATACGGCAGGTGCGCCCGCTGGAAGAGCTTCTTGTTGTAGAACATCACCATCGGCGTGAAGTCGCCGGGCAGCGCGTAGAGCCGGCGGCCGCGCGCCTCCATCGCCAGAACGTTCGGCCAGTAGGCGCCAAGGTCCACATGATCGCGGCGCGCCAGCGGGGCCAGGTCCTTCAGGCAGCCATTGTCGATGAAGACCGCGGCAGAGGATGCATCCAACGACATCACGTCCGGCTCGGTTCCCGCCACAAATGCGGTGAGCATTTTCGAGACGTACTCCGTGCTGCCCGGAATGTGCTCCCAACGTATGTGGATATCCGGGTGAAGGTGGCGCCAGTGATCCATGATCGTGCGCTGAAACCGGGCCATATTGGGGTCGGCGCTCGCACCACCCCAGTCTGAAACATGGATGGTCACGCCGGCGGCATGGCGGGCGTTTCCGCAGCCAACCGCCAACCCGACGAGCAGCGTGCAGGCAAGCGCGGCGAGGGTGGACCTGGAGGGTGTCCGCAAACGGAGCGGGCTCATATCACAGGATGAAGCGGCCTAAGACCACAGCGAGACGCTCGAGGGCCGGCATCAGTTACCGCTTTGGCGCAGTGCGGCCGCAAACTCGGCGACCGCATACTCCACGTCATCAGCGGTGGTAAAGCGGCCGAGACCGAACCGAATCGCGCCGACGCCGGCTTCATCGGAGACTCCAATTGCCTTAAGAACATGCGAGCTTCCCTTTTTGCCGCTGCTGCACGCGGATCCTCCAGAAACAGCGACGCGCGTGTTGAACGGACCGAGTCTTGAGGAAGCGGCCTCAGGCACAATGATGTTGAGGTTGCCGGGCAGGCGCCGGTCGAGGTCTCCGTTCAGCACGGCCTGCGGACAAACCTCCAGCAGGCCGTGCCACAAGCGGTTGCGAAGCGCAGTAAGCCGTACCGCTTCGGTTTCCCGCTCGTCACACGCCAGCTTGAGCGCGGCGGCAAGACCTACAATCCCGGGCACATTCAACGTTCCGGAACGGTATCCATCCTCATGGCCGCCACCATCCATCTGCGGCGCCGGTCGAACACCGCAATCCGCGCGCACATAGAGCGCCGCGACGCCCTTCGGGCCATATATCTTGTGCGCGGTGAATGCGCAGAAATCCACGCAATCCTCCTGCACGTTCAAGGGCAGTTTGCCGGCGCTCTGGGCAGCATCGGTATGAAACAAAACACCGCGCCGGCGGCATAACTGCCCGATTGCGGCAATCGGCTGGATGACACCGATCTCGTTATTGGCGTGCATTACCGACACCAATGCCGTGGTGGGCGTTAGAGTGGCCTCCAGATCATCGAGCGACAGAATGCCGTCCGGACGCGGCTTGAGGACGGTCAGTTCGCTGCCCTCACGCTGCAGCGTTGCGCAGCTGTCGAGTACGGCACGATGCTCCGTGGCCACGGTGACCACGTGATCGCGACCGGGGCGCATGGCCCGAACCGCGCCCTTGATCGCCAGATTATCGGATTCCGTTGCGCCCGATGTGAAGATGATTTCGGAGGGGTCCGCGGCGCCCAGAAGTTGGGCAATCTGCCGCCGCGCCTGACTCACGGCAACCGACGCCCGCAGCCCAAAAGAGTGCGTCTTACTGGCAGCATTGCCAAAGTGCTCGGTAAACCAGGGCAGCATGGCCTCGAGCACACGGGCATCTACCGGCGTGGTCGCATGATTATCGAGATAGATGGGGGAACGGCTCAACGGGCGATCTCCGCCGTATCGGGGCATCCTGCACGGAGATTGTACCCGCGTGCGACTCATTGGCGCCTGAGCGCCACGCTCATGAACCCAACAGACGGCGGAGGTACAATGGCCGCATCGGTGCATTGCGCGCCGCCGCAATTATGACGACCGAACGCACCGACGAAATCGGCTTCCCCACCGGCGACTCCGCAACCCCGCAGCCGGATGCACGCCAAATGGTGGAGGCCGCCGAACACGTTGGTTCCACAGTTCTAGGTCCGTGCGCGGAAGCCACCGATCAGATGGATGGTCCAAACAGGGCGAACTTCGCCGCCCTTGCCGCGCACAAGCTGTTGGGGTTGGCCGTTCCCGTGCGCTACGGCGGTGCCGACGCAGCCGGCCGGACTCAGCACCTGTGCACTCAGACGCTGGCTTCGTGGTGCGGGGTCACAGCCTTCACCCAGGCTCAGCACCACGGCCCATGCCGGTTTATCGCCAACGGCCCAAACCCGGCACTGGCGGACGCGCTGCTGCCGGAGATGGCGGCTGGTCGACTGATCAGCGGCGTCTCGTTCGCGCATCTGCGCCGGCCCGGACCGCCGGCCATAACCGCGACGGCCGTGCCGGGCGGCTGGCTCATCGATGGCGTGGCGCCATGGGTTACCGGTTGGGGCATGATCGCCATGCTGGTACTCGGCGCGGCAACTGCCGATGGTCGGATCGCCTACTTCTGGATTCCGGTAGAGCCACACAAGCTTGAAGCGCTCCTTCCCGGGTGCCGGTCAGACCGCCGGCATGAGGGTACGCTGGATGCCGGCCCACCGATTCGTTTGTGCGCGATGCGGGCCTCTGCCACGGTCGTACTCCACTTTCACCACTGGTTTGTTCCTGATGCTCACCTTTTGGCCTGGAGCGATCGCGAGGCAATGCGCCGCAACGACAAGATGGGCGTGTTGGGCGCCACCGCCTTTCCGTTGGGCTGCTCGTGGCGTGCCATCCAGCTAACGGCGCAAACCGCCGAAAAACGCAGTGTTGTGGCCGGCAGCGTTGCGGCCGAAGCGCTGCTTCAGGAGTGGCGCGAGCTGGATGCTGCCGTTGAGGCCGGCTCAGCCTCCGCCGAGGATACTGATGCCTGGTTTACAGCTGCTGTAGAGCTTCGTGCGAAAGTCATCGCGCTGTCGGTTCGCGCCGCCCACGCGGCCGTAACGGTGAGCAGTGGGTCCGCGAATACCCTGGCTCATCCGGCCCAGCGGCTATATCGCGAGGCGATGTTCTACACAGTGCAGGCCCAAACCAACGACGTGATGCAGGCTACTCTGCGCCGGCTGACTTCCACCTGATGCGCGCGGCTAGCCGTGCCAATCCACTTCGGTAACCTCACGGGCGTGTGCCACGATGAAGTCGCGCCGTGGTTCGACTTTGTCACTCATAAAGATATCAAACATCTCCATGGCAGTCGTGACGCTCTCGCCGTCGATGTGAACGCGGGCCAGTTGCCGTTTATCGGGCTCCATGGTCGTCTCCGCCAGATCGCCCGCATCCATTTCACCCAGGCCCTTAAATCGCGTCACCACCACGTCTCTCTTGCCCTTCAACTGCTCGAGTAGTGCGTCGCGCTGCACCTCGGTCTGCGCGTAGTGCTGCTCATTTCGGCCCACACGGACGCGGAACAGTGGTGGCTGCGCTACATACACATGTCCATTTTCAATGAGCGGTCGCATGTAGTGCCAGAAGAATGTGAGCAGCAGCGTGCGGATGTGGTCACCATCCACGTCGGCATCGGTCATGATAATGATTTTGTGGTACCGCAACTTTGAGAGGTCGTAAGCCGGCGCCTTCGCACCGCCGTTCTTGACGGGCGAGGCTGGTTCGATGATCTCGTCATCCATAGGAACGGTTTCGGCATCGTCCGCATCGTCCTCTGCGCCATAGGCGATTCCGGTGCCGAATGCGGTGATCATGTTCCGGATTTCCTGGTTCTCCAGGACTTTGTCAACACGGGTTTTGCCGGCATTCAGGATTTTGCCGCGGAGGGGCAGGATCGCCTGCGTTCTGCGGTCGCGGCCCTGCTTGGCGGATCCGCCTGCGGAGTCGCCCTCCACAATGAACAGCTCGCAGAGAGCCGGATTGCGTTCTGTACAATCGGCGAGCTTGCCCGGTAGCGAGTGCGAGTCGAGAACGCCCTGCCGCTTTACGAGGTCGGCTGCCTTTCGCGCCGCATCCCGCGCGCGCTGCGCCGTAATCGCCTTTTCTGCGATTCGCTTCGCTATCGCCGGGTTCTCCTCGAAGAACTCCGCGATTTTTTCACCGACCACGGAGTTCACAATTCCATCCACATCCGCATTGACCAGCTTGACCTTCGTTTGCGACTCAAACTGTGGATTCGGCAGCTTTACCGAAATAACTGCCGTCAATCCTTCTCGCACATCGTCGCCGGAGAAGTTGGAGTCCTTCTCCTTGATTACGCCCACTTTGCGTGCGTAAGCGTTCATCACACGGGTCAACGCCGTCTTGAAACCCGAGAGGTGGGTCCCGCCATCGTGGGTGTAGATGTTGTTGGCGAAGGGCAGGAGGGTCTCTTGATAGCCCATGTTGTACTGAATGGCTATCTCAATGATGACGTCGTCGCGTACGGCGCCGAAGTATATCGGCTTGTGCAGCACATCTTTGGTCTCATTCAGGTGGGAGACGTAGTCGGCCAGGCCCTTGCTGAAGTGAAACACCTTCTTAACCGGCGCTACCACATCGATGAGCGCGCCGTCACTGCCAACTTCCGGCTCCGGCAGGTCGCGCTCATTGGTGAAGCTGAGGGTGATCGTTTTGTTCAGATACGCCAGTTCCCGCAGTCGACGTTCGATGGTCTCGCCATCATACTGCAGGTCACCGAATATCTGTGGATCGGCATGCCACCGCACCATCGTCCCGTGTTCCGCCGGTCGGGCCTTGCCGAGGATCTGGAGTTTCTGCACGGTTTCGCCGCGCTCAAACTTGATATTGTATTTCTTGCTGTCGCGCCAAACGATCACTTCAAGGGAATCCGACGTGGCGTTGACGCATGAAACGCCTACGCCGTGGAGACCTCCGGAGAGCTTGTAGGCGCCGCTGTCGAATTTGCCGCCGGCGTGCAGTTTTGTGAGCGCAACTTCCACACCCGGCATGTTGTACTGAGGCTGCATATCCACGGGAAAGCCACGGCCGTTATCACGCACGGATACGCTGCCGTCGGCGTAAAGGACGACGTCGATTGCGTCGCAGGCGCCGGCCATCGCTTCATCTATCGAGTTGTCGGTTACCTCAACAAAGAGGTGGTGCAGACCTTTGGTGTCGGTACCGCCGATGTACATCGAGGGTCGCCGCCGCACCGCCTCCAGACCTTCAAGGACCTGTATCTGCTCGCCGCCGTAGGCGCTCTTGACATGCCCGGCGGATTCAATATCCACGTTCGTGGCGTTTGCGGCTGCAGCCTGCTCCGGGTCCGGTGCGTTGTTGTTGGTCTCGTTGGATGACATAGGTTCGGTCGCAGTTCGGCAAGCGGGCGGCGCAATCGCTTCAACAATTTGTGCCACATAAAGGCGCCGCAAGTCGGCGCCAACACCCTACTATTCTAGCACAAAATGGGTAGACAGAAGTGAATTCATTCCCACGTAGTCAGGGCAGATTCACGATCTTTCACACCACCACGGGCACGCCGCTGCACGGCGCGGTGTCCCGGCATGTGGCGCTCGCTACGTTGGCGATAATATCAAGCGCCATGACCGCGCGCAGCGGCCTCAATCTGCGCCGCAGATATTGGCCCGGTTGCCCCATGCTGCCCAACCGCCAGGCTGCCGGCGGCATTTGCCAGGGCACAGGCATCAGCTAGCCTTCTACCGCGCAGCAGCGACGTGGTAAACACCGCTGCAAACGCATCTCCGGCGCCAACCGTATCGGCTACGGTGATGCGGTGTCCCGGCAGCCGGACAACTGCGCCGGTGTCATCAAGACCCAGGCAGCCATCAGCGCCAAGCGTAACGGCGAGTGCTCGCAGGCTAAGCCGATGGAGCAGCGCCGAGCCGGTCTCTTCCATAGTCGATACCGGCACATTCATGGCTGCCGCGGCAATCGGCAGCTCATCGAGGCTCACCTTGAGTATCTGCGTGTGGCGCAGTAGCGTGGCCACGCGCATTGGCGTCCAGCACCCGTTGCGCAGGTTGAGATCGCACATCCGCACCGCGTTGGGAGCGCGCTCCAGAAGCGCCGACAAAGTCGCTCGCGACCGCGTCGACCGTACGGCAACGGAGCCAAAACTAATGCAATCCGCGCTCTCCGCCACCCCCATCAGGTCCGGCGCCGGCTCAATAAAGTCCCACGCGACATCTTCGTGGATGGTATACGCCGGAATGCCATGCTCAAGCTTGATCGTAACACGACCGGTCGGGTGCTCCCGATCGCGCTGGATGAGGCTGGTATTCAGGCCGAGTTCTATAAGCTTCGCGTGTGCCTCATCGCCGCCCGCATCACAGCCGAGCCGCGTCACGAGGCGTGCATCGGCGCCAAACCCTGCCGCCCTCAGTGTGTAGTTTAGCGGCGCCCCACCCAACTCGCGGCGGTCGGGTAACTCATCCCATAGGGCTTCGCCAAATGCCAGGATCAATTTCATCTGCGCCACGCCAAGCCTCTCAATCTTGCATCGGCCTGCATGCAGGTAGAATTCAGCCGGTCAAAAGGAGCCTGCTGCTGTGGTTCGAGCCGCATTTGCCACATTGGGCTGCAAGGTCAACCAGTACGAGACACAACGGATTCTGGATCGCTTTGAAGAACGCGGGTTCGCCATTGCGCCCTGGAACGAGCCGGCCGACGTCTACGTGCTCAACAGCTGCTCCGTAACTGTGGCTGCGGAGCGGAAGTCGCGCGGTATGATCCGGCGGGCCACCAGAACCGGCCCAGGGGCGCTGGTGGTGATGACCGGCTGCGCCGGAGAGATGGCGGGGATCCGCGGCGAAACGGTGGAGCACGCAGACCTCATTGTACCGAACAACAGGAAGATGGAGACGCTGGAGTGCGTGTTGAACGCTCGGCCAGACCTGCAGCGGCGGCTTGGCGAGGCCGCGACCAGCCCTCCGGCCGACCGTCCCGCCAGACGCACTCGCGCCACGCTAAAAGTGCAGGATGGCTGCAACATCTTCTGCTCGTTCTGTTCCATACCGTACACCCGCCGGAGCATGGAGTCACGTCCACTTGGTGAGCTGGTGGCCGAGGCCGCAACGCGTGCTGCGCAGGGCTATCGCGAGATCGTGGTCACGGGCGTACTGGTTGGCGCCTGGGTAGGGGAGGAGGATGGCCGCGCGATCGCGCTGGCCGGCCTGCTGCAGAGACTGGCTGCCGTGCCGGGCATTGAGCGCGTTCGGCTCTCGTCGATAGAGCCGACACAGGTTACTGAGGAGTTATTGACGGCGTTCGCCGAGACGCCACAGATATGTAACCATCTGCATATGCCATTACAGAGCGGCGACACGGGCACGCTGAGCCGCATGAACCGGCCCTATGACGCACCGTTCTATCTGGAGCGCTGCCGCACTGCACAAAAGATGATTGCGGATCTGGCGATCACCAGCGACATTATGGTCGGGTTTCCCGGCGAGGATGAAGCGGCGTTTGAAGCCACAGCCCAGATGGTGCGCGATGTTGGATTTGCCAGAGCGCATCTGTTTCGATACTCTCCCCGGCCCGGTACGCCGGCAGCCGACATGGCTGGCCAGGTAACCGACGCTGAGAAGGAGGATCGGAGCAGGCGGCTTGCCGCCGTATGTGCCGGTGAACAGGCGGCGTTTGTGCGGCGGTACTGCGGACGAACGCTGCCGGTGCTTGCCGAGGGGCGCGAATCGACGGCCGAAGAGGATATGGATCGCGGCTCAAGCGGCAACGACGGCAACGAGCGTGTAACCGATGCTGGACCGCCAACCGGCAGCCGGATGATGATGGGCTATACCGCGAACTATATCCGGGTGCGCTTTGCCGGCGGAGTGGGAATGGCCGGCTCGATCGTGCCTGTTCACCTGCTGGACGCCGAAGGCGACACCGCCTGGGGCGAGCCCGATTCCGGACTCGATTATCCGGGTGGATCGTGGCCACTGCCCGCGCCAACCATGCGCGGCGGAATGCCTGCATAACCCTCCACTTGGTCCCAAGCGGACGGGCTGTGGTATAATCTGCCGCGGCTATCCGAATAGATTTGTTCGGTACAATCGCGGCACATTGGCCCACGCAGGCAAACAGGCAGTGTGGTTGTCTTTCATGAGCACCGATCACTGACGAGTGCGGCAAACGGCCCGCTGCGGCGCATGGACCCGGATTTCGTGCGATAGCCGCTCCGGCAGTTGTGTCGGCTCGCATTGCCACCGGTCTGTCACAGTTATCACCATGTTTGCGCAAGACGCAAGCGGTTTGAGAGTATAACGCTATGCAAGAGAGAATTGCGATTATTGGTCTTGGCTACGTAGGGCTGCCGGTAGCCCTCGCGTTAGCCGCCGAATTCAACGATACGGTCGGCTTCGACGTGAATCAGCAGAAGGTGGCCGATCTTCAAGCGGGCACCGACAACACCGGCGAGGTGAGTCGTGAGACGCTGAGCGGAACCCGGTTGAGGATGACGAACAACGCGGCCGATCTGACGGACCGGACGATGTTCATTGTTGCCGTACCCACGCCGATTGACCAGAACAACCGCCCGGATTTGAGGCCGATTATCGCCGCGACCGAGACCATTGGGCGGCAGCTCAAAAGTGGGAGCGTGGTGGTCTACGAATCGACGGTCTATCCCGGACTCACGGAGGAGGTGTGCGGACCCATCCTGGAACGCACTTCCGGGCTTGTACGTGGAGTTGACTTCACGCTGGGATACTCGCCAGAGCGCATCAATCCCGGTGACAAGGAGCATACGCTGGATCGCATCGTCAAGGTGGTGTCTGGCGAAGACAGCGGAACGTTGGACCGTGTGGCTGCGGTTTATGAGCGAATCATCACCGCGGGCGTTCATCGCGCGCCAAGCATTCGCGTGGCCGAGGCCGCCAAGGTGATCGAAAACACGCAGCGCGACCTGAACATCGCGCTGATGAATGAGCTGGCCCTGATCTTTGATCGGTTAGGCATCCGAACGCGCGATGTGCTGGACGCCGCCGGCACCAAGTGGAACTTTCTCCCGTTCGCGCCCGGGCTGGTCGGCGGCCACTGTATCGGCGTTGATCCCTATTACCTGACCACCAAAGCCGAGCAGTTGGGCTACCACCCACAGGTGATCCTTGCGGGACGGCGCATCAACGATGGCATGGGCGCGTGGGTGGCCCAGCGCCTCGTGAAACTGCTGGTCAAGAGTGAAATTGGCGTAGCGCGGGCCCGGGTTGGCGTATTTGGCCTCACGTTCAAGGAGAACGTGCCGGATCTTCGCAACAGCCGTGTGCCGGATATCGTCAAAGAGTTGAGCGACTTCGGCATCCAGGTTCTGGTGCACGACCCCGTTGCCGATCCTCATGAGGCGCAAGAGGAGTACAACATCCGCCTTGCGCCCTGGGAGCAGATGCGCGACCTGGATGCAGCCATTCTTGCGGTAAAGCACGAGGAGTACACCTCCGGCGGGCCGAACCGGCTGCTGGACCGTTTGAAGCCTGGCGCCGTTTTTATGGACATCAAATCGGCATTCCAGCCCGCCGACGTGCCGGCGCCGTTTGCCTACTGGTGCCTGTAGCTTGTGATCTAGGCGGCGGCTCGGAGTTGCACGCGAGCCACCGCGCGTTTCACTGTTAACGCGTACGCCCTCCGCCTGCCTGGGCCCCGGCACGCCTAATCCGCTGCCGCGCATGCGGGCGCCTCCGGGGCGTTTGGAGATTCCATGAAGATTTCGGTCGTTGGGGCTGGATACGTTGGCCTGGTTACCGGTGTTGTATTGAGCGATTTGGGCAATGAGGTCCTGTGCGTTGACCGCGACGAGGCAAAAATCCGCGCATTGAAGGCCGGCATTATGCCGATCTATGAGCCTGGGTTGGAAGAGATCGTGCGGCGCAACGCCGCGAACGGACGCCTGCGGTTCGGTTCCAACGTGTGCGAGGCCACTCGATTTGCCGATGTGCTGTTCATCTGCGTCGGTACCCCACCCGGTTCGGGCGGCAATCCCGACATGAGTTTTATTGAAGCCGTGGCCGCCGAAGTCGGCCACGCGATGCGGAAGCCAACGGTGATTGTAAACAAATCTACCGTTCCGGTTGGTACCGGCAACCTTGTTGCGGAGATCATTCGCAAGAATCAGACTGCGCCGGTTGAGTTCCAGGTTGTCAGCAATCCGGAGTTTCTCCGCGAAGGCAGCGCAATTAAAGACACGCTGGAGCCGGATCGAATTGTTATCGGCACCACGGATGCGGCGGCGGCGGCAAAACTCAAGGCGATCTACGCGCCACTGAATCGACCGGTGCTGATCACCGACGTCGCCTCGGCGGAGATGATCAAATACGCATCCAACGCCTTCCTTGCCACCAAGATCAGCTTTGCCAACGCGATCGCAACGCTCTGTGACCTCACAGGCGCGGACGTTCTCGAGGTGGTGAAGGGAGTTGGCGCCGACGCCCGCATTGGGCCAGCGTTTCTGAATGCAGGCATCGGTTACGGTGGTTCCTGCTTCCCAAAGGACACGTTGGCTCTGATAGCCACCGCCCGCAAATACGGCTACGACTTTGATCTATTGCGCAGCGTGGTGGCGATCAATGACGCGCAACCCATACTATTCGTGAAGCGGATCGTCGAGGCGTTCGGCGGCTGTATCTGTGGCAAGCGCTTCGGTATCCTCGGCCTGGCATTCAAGCCGAATACCGACGACATGCGCGAGGCGAAAGCTTTGGAACTGATACGGGCTCTGCGCGGCCACGGTGGCTCCGTGTGCGCTTACGACCCGGTAGCAGAAGCGAATGCGCGGTTACTTGCGCCCGATTTGGAGTGTGTGGAGAGCGCCTACGCCGCAGCCGAGAATGCCGACGCACTGGTGGTTGTAACCGAGTGGAACGAGTTCAAGGAGCTGGATCTCGATCGTCTCCGCGGCCTGATGCGGCGTCCACTGATATGCGACGCTCGCAACCTCTACGATCCAGGCGTGCTCAGCGAGCACGGCCTGGAACACATCGGCATCGGGCGTGGCGCCACGTAACTGCCTTACCGACTGCTGGGCGATGGTATGAGACGAATGACGCGTACGTTCATCAGCGCGCCATGCAGCGCGCCGGCAACGCTCAGGCTCACACGGTTTTCGCCAGGCTCCAAGCTCAGCGAACCGGGTAGTGTTGCTGTAGCAAACGTATCCCATCCGCCTGTGTCCGGAACCGAGACCTGAAGTCCGTGCGCGGCGCCCGACTTTCCCACGGCCTGTATCTGCGCCATGTTTCCGGCATCACCGGTATCGCATGCCCACTCGATCTGGACCTGATACTTGCCGGCCGTTTCGGCATGCACAAGCCATTTCGCCTGGTCCTGGCTGTCGGACCAGTATCCGATGTTCTGGATACCTCCGTGACTTTCCAGCTGAATACCAGGTCCGCCCAGTGTGGCATCTGCGGCGCTCAACGAAAAGGAGCCGTCCGCTGACGCTTGTACCTGCGGAAGCACCTCCGTCACGACGGGCGCCCCGGCGAGCCGTACCTGAAGAACCGTCGCGGTTGGGTCGATAACGGAAGGCTTGTCGATCGTCAACAGGTCACCGACCTGAAGGAATCTTACCGCGTCACCATCGGCGAGAGCCGACACGCCCTTGACATGCGTCTGCAGGCCCTGCAGTTTGAGGCCGCCCTCCGGCCAGTTGAACACTTGAAGGTAGAGGTTAGAGCCCTTCGTGGTGCAGCGGCCATCGAATTGCGGGCGGGTCCAGGGTGATTTCGTTGTGCCGTAGATGCTGTCGCCATTCACCTTCATCCAGCGCCCGATTGCCTCCAGCCGATCGACTTCCTCCTGCGGAATGCGGCCAAGCGAGTCGGGCCCGACGTTTAGCAGGAAGTTCCCGCCCTTGCTGGCAATATCGCAAAGCTTCCGGATCAGATCCGGCGCCGATTTGAAGTCGTGATCGTTTGCTGAATAGCCCCACGTGTTGTTCATCGTCATGCAGGTTTCCCACAGTCTGCCGTTGGGCAGAGCGTTTGCCGGAATCGTCTGCTCCGGCGTGGAGTAATCCTGCGGTTCGTGATCGCGATCGTTAATCATAACCTTCGGCTGAATCGACCGTATCAGCCGGTTGATCTCCTGCGAGTGGAGCTGTGCGCCGGTATGCTCCCAGCCTCCATCAAACCAGATAATGCCGATTGGGCCGTAGTTCGTCAGCAGCTCCCGCAGCTGCGGCTCCAGATAGTCGTGGATGTACGTGTCGAGGCTGGCCTTTCCTACGGACCTCACGTCCCAGCTTCGGCGGGGCAGATACTCTGGATTGTGCCAATCCATGATCGAGTAGTAGAAGCAGAACGTCAGTCCCTGCCGCCGGGCCGCTGCCGAGAGATCCTTCATCGGATCATGATGAAACGGCGTCGCTTTGACGATGTTATAGTTGGTGTATTTGGTGTTGAACATGCAGAAGCCATCGTGATGCTTTGACGTAATCACCATGTACTTCATGCCGGCGTCTTTCGCCACCTTCACCCAAGCCGCGGCGTTAAAATCCACCGGGTTGAACAGCGGCGCAAACTTCTCATAATCCTTGACCTGCATATGCTCATTGCTGAAGTACCACTCAGCCGCGCCATGCCGGCTGTCGGCCGGAACCGAATAGATTCCCCAATGGATGAACATGCCGAACTTTGCCTTTCGCCACCACGCAGTCCGCCTGGCAAACTGCTGCTGCGTTTCGCCCGTGTTCGGGTTTACCATCAACTGCTGGGCCTGCACAACGACAGGCAACGCCGCAAGGCAGAATGCGCATGCTGCAAGTGATCGGAGTTTCATCGGTGCCCTTTCCTGTTCGATTAAGGCATCGGCGCAGACGCACCGAAGCAAGAATTCCAGTTTTACGCCTGAACGTTCACGACGGGGAGCAGTTCCGCCTCGCTCGCGGCCGTCGCCGAGAATCACCGCGATGGCTGCTGCGCATCACGGTTGGCTGGCGCCACGTCTTCCAGTATTAACTCTACGCCCCCATTGCGCTCATCCCGATGGAGGCGGAAACAGGCGTCCACCACAGCTCCAACCGGTAGGACGTCGGCCAGTTCACCGCGACCGAACCACGGCGCCTCGAACCGGCACGAACCCGCAGAAAGCGTCAGTCGCAGGTGCGCGCCGCCAGACCCCATGCGACGGACTACGACGATTCGCATATCGTCGCACCGCAGTCGAGGCTCCGGATTGCCCTGGCCAAACGGAGCGAGCTGCTCCAGGCGTTCCACAGTCTCCATGGTCAGATCGTCTGGCGCCACGGAGGCGTCGATCTCCAGAACCGGCATCAGGTCTTCCTCAGTGAGATGCCGTTCGCCGATCCGCGCCATCGCCAACGTGAAGAGGTCGATCTTGTCTTCGGCGATGGAGATGCCTGCGGCGTGTGCGTGCCCGCCGAACTCCTCAAGATTCGCCGAACACTCCGTAATGGCCTGCAGCATATTGAATTTCGCAATGCTGCGCGCGGATCCGCGCGCCACCAGTCGCCCGTTAACGTCATCACCCGCTCCAATCGCCACCACAGGCCGGCTGTACCGCTCCACCAGCTTTCCGGCAACGAGCCCAACGATGCCGGGTGACCATGCCGGGTTGTAGACCACCAGGCACGGTGCAAGCTCCCCATGTGCCTGCAGGCTGACCTCAGCCTGTGTAACGGCGGCAGCGGTAGCGTCACGCCGCTTCATATTGAGGTCGTTCAACTCCTGGGCGATAGCCTGCGCGACTTCGTCATCGTCGGTGGTCAGCAGCTCGAGAGCGCGTGCGGGATCGCTCATTCGTCCTGCGGCGTTCAGGCGGGGACCAATCTGAAATCCGATGTGGCTGGCATGCAGTTGGCGCTGGTCGCACCCCGAGACGCGCCGGAGCCAGACCAGACCGGATTTGGTGGATTCCTCCAGCTGCCTCAGGCCATGGGCTACGATCACCCGGTTATCCTCAAGCAGCGGCATCATGTCGGTGACGGTGCCGACCGCGGCCAGATCGAGGAATGCGCGGTGGAAGTACGCTCGACTGACGCCAAGGCGGTGGGCGATCTCCTCACAAACACGAAAGGCCACACCCACTCCAGCCATATCACGAAATGGAAACTGGGCGTCTGGCCGGTTCGGATTGACCACGGCGACGGCCGAAGGGAGGCACGACTGGTCGGTGATCTCGTGATGATCGGTGATCACCACATCCATTCCCAAAGCCTGCGCGCGTTCCACCTCCTCGAGCCGCGTGGTGCCGCAGTCACAGGTAATGATGAGCTTTCTGCCCTCGGCATGGGCGGCCTCAATGGCGCCGATCCGAAGGTCGTATCCCTCTCTCAAGCGATGTGGCACGCGCACGTCCACATCGGCATTGAGCCGGCGCAGAAACCGGTACCAGAGCGCCGCGCTGGTCAGTCCATCTCCGTCATAATCTCCGAATACGCGAATCCTCTCGCCGTTCTTTATCGCCTGAATCACGCGGGCGCATGCCGCGTCAATATCAGGAAGCGCCACTGCAGGCGCCAGCTGACTCAAGCTGGGGTGCAAGAAGCGGTGAGCGGCCTCGGGCGAAGCGCATCCGCGGCTGGCCAGAATGCCTGCGAGCAGGCGACTTCCTCCTGCCGCGTCGAGGAGCTTTCCAACAACGGGTTCCGGGGCCGCCGGGAGGTTCCACCGCATCCGCCCGAAGGTGCTTATTCGGCGCATCGGCCAGTGTCCGTGCAAGCCAGGATTTCGACGATCTGCTGCGCCGCGGTGCCATCTCCGTAAGGGTTGGACGCGTGCGCCATCGCGCTCCACTCCTCAGGGTTATCCAGCAGCAGCGAGGCCCAGCGGACAATCTCCTCCGTATCGGTTCCCACCAGCCTGGCCGTTCCAGCCGACACTCCTTCAGCACGCTCGGTTGTTTTGCGCAGCACCAGGATGGGTACACCGAAGCTCGGCGCCTCCTCCTGCACGCCGCCGCTGTCGGTGAGGATCAACGAGGCGTGCCGCATCAACTGCACAAACGGCGCGTAATCCGGCGGCTCGATAAGATGTACATGTGGCAACCCCGTGAGGATCGAAGTGAGCGTTCCACGCACAACCGGGTTCAGATGCATCGCCACTACGATTTCGCAGTCGTCTCGGGAGGCGGCGAGACGTGCAATCGCTCTAGCGATACGAGCCATAGGCTCTCCCCAATTCTCACGTCGATGCGCCGTCACCAGCACCAACCTGCGGCCTTGCGCGCTCCACGTTTGCAGTTGGAGATCCGCCTCCCCGTCCGGCACCATGTGCAGCGCGTCGATGCTGGTATTGCCGGTGAGGAAGATAGCCTCCTGGCGGACGCCCTCGGCAAGCAGATTCTTCACCGCCAGTTCCGTCGGCGCAAAGTGCCAGGTGGCAAGCGCCCCCGCGAGCCGGCGATTCAGCTCCTCGGGAAACGGATCGTAGAACTCTCCAGTCCTCAATCCGGCCTCCACGTGGCCGAACGGTACCTTATGGTAAAAGGCAGCAAGCGCAGCAGAAAAGGTGGTGGTTGTGTCGCCTTGAGCGAGGCAGATATCTTGTGGATACCGCGTCAGGTCGACATCCACGCCTTCCAGCACGCGTGTGGTTATGGCTGCCAGGCTCTGCCCGGGCTGCATTACGGCAAGATCGGCATCCGGGCTGATTCCGAACACTCGGAGCACCTGATCGAGCTGCTCGCGATGCTGGCCGGTTACTAAAACCCGGGTTGTGAACTCGGCTGGCCTTGCCATCAGGGCTCGCACCACCGGCGCCATCTTGACTGCATCAGGACGCGTGCCGAACACACAGAGGACGCGCCGTGGCAGCGCTGCTTCGGGCAATGCTACCGGCTCGCCCGGAAGATCACCAGTGCCGCTACGCAGAGCACGGCGGTGAGACTGTATACGAACCAGACAACCTGCGGCTGCGTCCACCCGCGCGCCAGCAATCGGTGGTGCAGGTGCCGTTTGTCGGCGTGAGTCAGCGGCGCACCTTCCAGCGCGCGCCGCGTGAGCACGTGCGTATAGTCCAGGATCGGCACTCCAAGCACCAGGATAGGCACTGCCACCGAAACCGCCGTGGCAAACTTGAAGGCGCCCAGGATCGAGATCGCCGCCAGGGTAAACCCCAGCACCCAGGCTCCCGAGGTGCCCATGATGATTTTGGCGGGGTGATAGTTGTCGCGCAAGAACCCCAAACAGGCTCCCAGTACCGCTGCTGCCATCAACGCCAGCGTCGGGCCCAGATCGGTGTGCAGCTGCGCACTCATCAGCGCCAGCGTAGCGGCCGATATTGCACATACACCAGCCGCGAGGCCATCCACTCCATCGATGGCGTCTACCGTTTTTGTAACGACAAATACCCAAACCAGGGTGACGAATATCGAGAGTGGCACACTGAGTTCATGCCAGTCGCGGAGAACGGACCAAGCGGTGCCGAGACCGGGTCGGAGCGGGTTGGTTATGCCCTCAATCCTCACGCCGAAGGCCATCAGGATGAGGCCCGCCGCAACAATTGCCGCTACCTGCCATCGCGCGGAAAGGTCGAGCAGGTCGTCGACGAATCCTACTACAGCTATAAATGCTACGGCCAGTATCACGCCGCCAACGTGCAGGTTCCAGGTGTGCTGTCCCGGCCGTGCGAACTGTCGTATCGTCATCGTGATCGCTGTGGCAACGAGTATGCCGGCAAATATCGCAAGACCGCCACCGCGCGGCATAGGCGCCGTGTTGACGCGACGCTCTCCGGGTTGATCGAGCATCTTGCGCCGTATGGACCAGCGTCGGACTACCGGGGAAAGCAAAGCCGTGATGATAGCGCTAATGGCCGCGGAAGCTACGATGCCGTACAAGCTGAGCCTCCCGCCGGGTTCATCGTGATGGCGCCTGCGGCTGGTGGAGGCCCGGACTCCGGTGACCGGGCAGCGCAAAAACCGAGGCCGCCAGCGGCTGATTGACGCGGGCAGGCGCTATTACTTCCACCAGACTGGTAACCGGCGCCGAAAGCAGCTTTCTGCGACCACGCGCCAGCGGCTGGAGCGTGGCGGCAACCCGCATCAAACGCCGTGATGCCGTGTCGATCGTCCACTCCCAGTACATTGCCGGCAGCGAAACGCTTAGACCGGCAGTCGTTTTATATCGCGACGTCCGCGAAGGCGAGCTACCGAATACACGAACGGAACTGCCGGTTTGCATGCCGCCGGTGATGTGCAGCCAGGGCGGCAGCAAACGGTGCGTCAAGAAGTAGAGCGGATCGAGTTGCGCCGCCACCGACATGTACCGCTGCAACTGTGGAATCATTGCCGTAAGGCTTGATGGCGCGTGCCCAAGAGGCAGCGCTGCGCCATGTACCGCGTCACGGAATACCATTGTAACGCCATTTGAAACAAACAGGCGGTCCACCGTGGGTTTCACTGCCGGTCCCGCCTGCACGTGCAGCCGCATCCTGTTGGGACGCTGGGCAATAAGCGTAACAAGGAACCGTGTAGCACCGGCATGGGCCGCGCCGGCTGCCGGATGAACCAACTGGAGCGTTACCGAAGCCACGGATGAGTAGCTGGTGGCGGACGAATACCGCGCAGCAATAGACGTTAGCAGGCTCCTGGCGCGGGCAGCGCTCAAACGCGCGGAATCGGCATTTGCCGCTGGAGCTGACATAATGGCAATCATCGCAGTGAACACAACCAACAACGCCGGTATGGTCGGCTTCAACGGCCCTCTGCATGTGCGACACCGCATGAGCCAGTATAGCAGACGCGCGGAATGCTGTGCCCACCGCCTGAAACGCAGCTGCCCGCATCGGCGCATTGTGCGCAAGACGCGGGCAGGCGTGACGCGTTAGGGGCTGGCCGTGGGGCCAGGTTTCAGCGTTAGATGTCGTAATACAGAGCGAACTCGTACGGATGCGGACGCAGCGCCACCTGCTTCAACTCTGCTTCGGTTTTGTACTCGATCCAGGTCTTGATCAGGTCGTGCGTAAACACGCCGCCCTTCAGCAGGAACTCGTGGTCCTCGCTGAGCGCCGCCAGAACCTCATCCAGCGATCCGGGAGTCTGCTGGATCCCTTTGCGCTCGGCGGCGGGCAGATCGTAGACGTTCTTGTCAACCGGCGTTGGAGGCTGAATGCGGTTTTCGATGCCGTCGATGCCGGCCATTAAAAGGGCGGCAAACGCCAGGTACGGGTTGGCGGATGGATCCGGCGCCCGGAACTCGATCCGCTTTGCCTTCGGCGAGCTGGAGTACATGGGAATGCGCACACATGCCGACCGGTTGCGCTGCGAGTAGATGAGGTTGATCGGCGCCTCGTAACCCGGCACCAGCCTCCGGTAGGAGTTGGTGGTTGGCGCACAGAACGCCAGCAGGGCCGGTGCATGCTTCAAGATGCCGCCGATGTAGTGAACCGCCATTTCCGAGAGGCCGGCATAGCCTTTGGCATCGGCAAACAGCGGCTCCGAACCCTTCCAAAGCGACTGGTGCACGTGCATGCCGCTGCCGTTATCCTGAAACAGCGGCTTGGGCATAAACGTTACAGTCCGCTCATTCTGGCGGGCCACATTCTTGATGACGTACTTGTAGGTCTGAAGCTTGTCGGCCATGCGAGTGAGCGTGTCGAAACGCATGTCGATTTCGGCCTGACCGGCCGTGCCGACCTCGTGATGCTGCACTTCTACATCCACGCCGCACTCGATGAGCGTGAGCATCATCTCCGTGCGCAGGTCCTGCAGGCTGTCGCTGGGCGGCACGGGGAAGTAGCCGCGCTTGTACGGGATCTTGTATCCGAGGTTCGGCGCCTCTTCGGCGCCGGAGTTCCAGATGCCTTCTACGCTGTCCACACGGTAGTACCCCGAATACGGCGTTTGGTCGTAGCGCACATCGTCGAAGATGTAGAACTCGGCCTCCGGGCCGAAGTAGGCCGTGTCGGCGATGTTGGTCCCTTTCAGGTACATCTCAGCGCGAAGAGCCACCTGTCGCGGATCACGACCGTAGTGCTGACGGGTACCAGGTTCGATGATATCGCAGCTGATGTTGAGTGTGGCGTGCTCCGTAAACGGATCGCGGTAGGCGGTATCGGGCACGGGGATGAGCAGCATGTCCGACTCGTTGATCTCCTGGAAGCCTCGGATGGAGGAGCCATCGAAGCCGAGGCCCTCCTGAAACATATCCGCGCTCAGCGTGGAGGCGGGTATGGAGAAGTGCTGCAGCGAGCCGGGAAGGTCGGTAAATCGGAAGTCCACAACCTTGATGTCGTTTTCCCGAACCAGATCGAGAATCTCTTTCGGAGTCATGTTCTACGGTTCTCCCTGACGGATAGCATTGCGGGCGATTTCGCACAAAAATGCCCAACTTTGGCGGCGCCGGATGGCGGCCCAAGTTGGACGGGATATCGGTAGGACCACGCCGGAGTGGCCACCAGTTTGCGGGGATTGGGAACGGGAATAGCTGGCGCGCCGGTGCGCCGGTAACATCATTATACCGCAGCGTTTGAATGGCAGTCAACAAGCCACGGGTGAGCGCATAGGACCCCCATCCGCATTGGTCGCATCCGGAAATGGGACAACTGGGACCTGTGGGACGTATGGCAAGCAGCGGAACTTAGCGCCGAGCACGGTCACCATCACGGCGCAGACGTCGCCGCGGATGGTTGACCGAGAGCAACCCTAGGTGCGACCGCCGAACAGGAAACAGGCGTCCTTTCAGCGAACGTGCAGTCGGCCGTCGGCAGTGCCGCGCCATGAGATTGCGCAGAGGGAGTTTGGTTATGTTATGCATACAGTAACACTGATACCCGGAGACGGCATTGGCCCGGAGGTGACCGCGGCCGCGCTGCGTGTGGTTGCCGCTTCAGGCGTCAAGATTGAGTGGGAAACCGTAGAAGCCGGCGCCGAAGTGATGACCAAGTATGGCGACCCGGTGCCCGACAGCGTGGTACAGTCGGTTTTCCGAAACGGAACCGCGCTAAAAGGGCCGATCACGACACCAGTAGGCGCCGGGTTTTCCAGCGCAAACGTGTCGCTCCGCAAGCGGCTCAATCTGTACGCCAATGTGCGGCCGGCACACAGTTTAACGGGCGTGAAGTCGCGTTATGAGAACGTCGACCTGGTGGTGGTGCGCGAGAACAGCGAGGATCTCTACAGCGGCCTGGAGCATGTGGTGGTTCCTGGCGTGGTTGAGAGCTTGAAGATCATCACCGAAACGGCCAGCACGCGCATAGGAAGGTATGCGTTCGAATACGCGGTTCTCAATGGTCGCAAAAAGGTGACGGCCGTTCACAAGGCCAACATCATGAAGCTTGCGGACGGCCTTTTCCTGGAGTGTCTGCGCCGGGTAAGCCGGGACTATCCCGCTATTGAATACAACGAGATGATTGTTGACAACACCTGCATGCAGCTCGTGATGCGGCCGGAACAGTTTGATGTGATGGTGATGGAGAACCTTTACGGTGATATCATCTCGGACCTCGCCTCTGGCCTTGTAGGCGGCCTCGGCCTGACGCCGTCGGTGAATATCGGCGAAGGCGGCATTGCGATGTTTGAGGCTGTGCATGGCTCGGCGCCGGACATTGCAGGGCGGAACCTGGCCGATCCGGTCGCGCTGATCCTGTGTGCCGGCATGATGCTGCGGCGACTGAACGAGAGTGCTGCAGCTGAGGCGATCGAGCGCTCGGTCTCTCGCGTACTGGAGGCCGGCGAGGTTCGGACGGCCGACCTGGGCGGTAACTCCTCCACCACCGAGATGACCGACGCGATCATCGCCGGGCTGTAGCCGGTCGCCTGGCGCCTACGGCGCCGGATGCTTGGCGCCTCAGCCCGGTTTGAACACCACTCCATCCGCCGGCGAGACCACAGCCATGGAATCCAGACCCAGGAATTCCGAGGCCTTTCGGGCTACCTCATTCCACCCGTCGCCGCTGAGATGCCCCGTCACTGCTGCCAGGATGGTGGAATCTGGCGCCACAAGATACAGGTTGGGCACGCGCTGAATGCCCCACGCGGCTGTTGTGGTGCAGTCGGGATCGAGCAGCACGGGGCAGGTGAGGCCCGCATCGGCAACAACAGGCGCGGCAATTTCAGCCGTATCCTGAACAATTGCCCACACCGCGAGCCGTCCACGCGACGCGTCGCAGAGCGGTGCGAACCGTTGATAGAACGGCAGGCTAAAACGCGAGCTGCCACAGCCGGTTTTGTACAACAGAAGGAGCAGCAGCCCATCCGCGCGCGCACTGGCGCTGCTGTACTCCTTTCCCATCATGTCAGGCAGAGTGAAGTCGGGCGCGAAAGCCCCCGGCGCAAGCGGTTCATCGGGCCAGATTGTCATGCCGGCTCCTGCTCTCTTGCTAACTGCCTATCGCAGCCGCGTCCGCACCGCGTGCCTCAAGAGGCTGGTAACCCAGCGCATTGCCGGGCAGGCGAAACTGGTGGATGAACACAGCGATTCTGCCCGCATCCTTCATGCCAACGTGCCCCATCCAACTACAATACCCAGAGCGAAGCTGGTACTCAACACGGATCGCGTATCACTGTTCGCCCTGAAAACGGGTGTAATGTGGGCGTCACACTTGTGGCTTGCATCGGCGGAGGCGTCCGCATGGCCATCGTCAACACCAATAATGCCGTGGCGGAACGGTTCGTCGCAGCAACTACTGCACACCGTCTCCGAGCGATGGCGCATGACGGTAGGTGGCGACCACCACTGAAGAATCGTACACGGTTAACGCGAACCCGGATTCGCCGGCTGCGCGTATCTGGTTTGGATAGCGCGGAGACTACCGGCGCAGACACAAGGGAAAGAGATGCGTCATCAGCGGATTTGAGATAACCGCACTTGCCGCGGCCGGTTTTATCTCGGCGGGTGCTCTTGCCTCGTGGCTGCGGACCAGTCCCACAAGTGCGGACCGCCGTCCGCGTGGCGAGCTGTTCGTGCTTGCCCTAACGCTCGCCATCTCCACGCTTCTGGAGGTCATCCGGGAACACTATCGCTACGGCACGGTCAGTTACTGGGTGCTCTCCGGCGTGCTGGCCCCCTTCGGCGTCGTGGCGCTTGTGATTGCATCGCAAATTATGCGGCGATATGCAAAAGCTCGAAAGTGACGGCGTGGGCATACGCGTGCGGCAACTGCATCACGAGGAGGCCGGCCAGGCGGCCGCCATCGACGCCGAGTGTTTCGCGGTCCCTTGGTGCGCCGCCGTTTACTGTGCGGAGCTGCAGTTGAGCAGTCTGTGGCTCGGCGCGTACGACAACCAGGGTTTGATTGGCGTCGCCGGCTACCGGATCGAGCCGCCAAACGCGCATATTGTCCGTTTGGGAGTGCTCAAGGAGAAGCGACGACAGGGCGTGGGAGCGCTGCTCACTGAAAAGCTGGTGGTGGAAGCGCGCGCTCACGACCTGATCCCTATGCTAGAAGTCCGTGAGACCAACCTGCCCGCGCTGGCGCTCTACCGCGCAGCCGGCTTCCGGATAGTGGGAAGCGTGCCGAACTACTACACGAAGCCCCGGGAAAACGCCGCTATCCTGGAACTGAGAGATTGGGGAGGCGGCGCGTGATCACGCTGGCGCTTGAGACGAGTTGCGACGAGACTTCGTGCGCGATCCTGCGCGGAAGCTCTCAGATCCTTTCAAATGTGATCGCCAGCCAGGCGGATTTGCACGCGCGGTTCGGCGGCGTCGTCCCCGAGGCGGCTTCGCGACGCCACGTGGAGCGCATGGTTCCGGTGATCCGGCTCGCCCTGACGAACGCGGGCATCGGGCTGCCGCAGGTGGACCTGATCGGCGTGACAAACCGGCCCGGACTCGCCGGGGCGCTCCTGACTGGCGTTACGGCAGCGAAAGCGCTCGCCTACGCACTGAAGCGGCCCATTGTCGCGGTACACCATCTGGAGGGTCACATCTACTCGGCTCGTCTGGCAGAGCCGGAGATTGAGCCGCCCTTGCTGGCCCTGGTGGTCTCCGGCGGGCACACCCAACTTGTGCTGGTGGAGCGGCCTTTGGAGTACCGGCTTCTTGGCAGTACGCGGGACGATGCCGCTGGAGAGGCCTTTGACAAAGGCGCGCGCCTGCTCGGCCTGCCCTATCCCGGCGGACCTGCGCTGGCACAACTGGCTGAATCGGGAGAAGCTGCGGCCGCGCCGATGCCGCGCGCCTGGATGGGCGAATCCCTGGATTTCAGCTTCAGCGGCATCAAAACTGCGCTCAGGAATGCTCTGGCAGATGGTCCGCTGAAACGCCCGGAAGACTACGCGGCTGGTTACCAGGCGGCGATCGTGGATGTTTTGTGCGTCAAGACCATGCGGGCCGCCGAGATCACGGGCGTGCCGACGGTCTGCGTTGTCGGCGGCGTTGCAGCCAACGGACGCCTGCGCGCCGCTATCGGCACTGCGGCAAAGGCGCGCGGGCTGCGCCTTGTGGTACCGCCACCGGAGCTGTGTACCGATAACGCAGCCATGATCGCGGCCGCCGCTCACGCACGCTACCTGCTCCGCGGTGGCGACGCGATGGAGTTCGACACCATTCCCACCGAATCACTGGAATCGGCAGCATCGGTTCCGGCATGACCAGGATCGCCGCCTATTCCAGATTCATCGCGTTTCCCAGTATCGTGACGAGCTGACCAAGCAGCTCGGCCCGACGGAATGGCTTGAGGATCACCGCCCGTACATTCGTTGGAACGTCCGCGGTAATCTTGTGGCCGGTCAGCAGGATCACAGGTATGGGAGGCGAGAGCGCTCCGGCCACGGCCGTAACGGCCATGCCATCTACAACCGGCATAGAGAGGTCGGCTATCACAATGTCCGGGCGAGGCGGCGCCCCGAGCAGCGAGCAGGCTGCGGACCCGGTATCCACCGTGCTCACCGTCACGCCGGTTCCGGCCAGGATCCGTCGAATCAACTCGAGCATCAGCGGCTCGTCATCCACCACCAGTACATGCGGAGGCGTGGGGCTCATCGTGATTCGTTCCGCGTCGTTCTCAAGGCCCTACGAACAGAGCCACCGGTTCCACCAGCCATTTGTCGGCGCCGAACGGCGGAAGCAGGATACCGGGCGTCGGAACTGCGATTCTACCTGTTGAAGGACAAACAACTGGACCAGAGAGGACCCGGCCACCGTGCGTAAACTGCTCTCCATGGACGGCGCCTGGAACTTCAGCTTCAACGGGCGCCATCAGGGCGCTGCACAGGTGCCGGGCGCCTGGGAGGCCAGCTTTCCGGCGCTCCGCGGAAAGGCGGGTTGCGGCCGATATGCGCGCGTCTTCCCTCGCCCGGAATTGCCGCCGGGCCATAGTCTGTGGCTGAAGTTCGGCGCGGCCGACCATACGGCGTTCGTCACGGTGGATGGCGAACCGCTGCTGCGGCACGAAGGCGGGTACACGCCTTTTGAGGTTCGGGCGCCCGCATCCGCCGCCGGGACTATCGATGTGGTTGTTGATGTGTACGACGCGGCGCCTGGCGAGGATGTGCTTCTTCCGGACGGCGACACATTGTCATTTGCGGAGATTCCGCACGGTAAGCAGAGTTGGTACGGTACGGTTGGTGGTTTGTGGCAAGGCGTCGAGATGGAGATCCGACCGGATCTGCACATCTCACACCTCAGCGCTCGTGGCGACTGGGCGAGTGCGTCGGCTCAGGTGGATGTGCAGATCGCCGAGGATTGGAGCGGAATACCGCCGGATTGCTCCGTGGAGATTGCTATCTTCACACCGGACGGAAGCGAGGCTGCGCGCGCTGAGGTGGCGGCAGCGCCGACCATCAGCCTGGAGCTGGACTCAGGTTCCGTCGCGCCATGGTCGCCGGATCACCCGGCGCTCTACAGGTGCCGCACAGTGCTGCGCCGCGGATCTGAGCAGGCGGATGAACAGGATCAGCGGTTCGGTTTCCGTACCATCACCCGAAGCGGCGGCGAGTTCCTGCTGAATGGAGAGCCGCTGATCCTTCGAGGTGCGCTGGACCAGGCGTTCTATCCGGTGACGCTCATCACCGAACCGCCGGATACCGTGCTCCGCGATCAATTCGCCAAGGCGAAGGCGTTGGGCCTGAACCTGTTGCGATGCCACATCAAGATCCCCGATCCCCGGTACCTGGATCTCTGCGACGAGATGGGACTTCTGGTTTGGTACGAACTGCCGAACGGTGACCGGCTTACCGAAACGTTTCGGAGACGCGCGGCCGACCTTTTCGACGCCGCCAGGCGCAGGGATGCTCACCACCCTTGCATTATCGCGTGGACCGTCATCAATGAGGCCTGGGGCATCGACCTCGCCGACGGCGAACAGCGCGACTGGCTGGCCGGCGAGGTAACGCGCCTGAGGCGAATCGCACCGGACTGGATGGTTGTAGACAACTCGGCGTGTGGAGATAACTTCCACGTCGTGACCGATATCTGCGACTATCACGCCTATTTCAATATTCCAGATGCGACGGCTGCGTTTGAAAAACTGCTGGCGGCCGCCGCCGAGCCGGATGCTCCCTGGTGGTCGCCGTTCGGCGATGCGCGCAAGAGTGGAGATGAGCCGCTCTTGCTCTCGGAGTTTGGCAACTGGGGTCTGCCGTCGCTGAGGGCGGTGTACGCTGCGGAGGGACCGTCGCCATGGTGGATGGAGACCGGAGACGGCGCGACGCATCCCGGCGGGATGGAAGCGCGATTCGAACAGCAGGGCCTGGCGGCGATATTCGGCGACGTCGAAGGATTGGCGAAAGCCAGCCAGTACCACGAGTGGATCGCACTGAAGTATCAGATTGAGCGGCTTCGGCGACACCCGCGAATTCGCGGCTATGTGATCACCGAGTTCACGGACGTACAGTGGGAAGCCAACGGCCTGATGGACTTCTCGCGAAATCACAAGTGCTTCTCCCAGGATCTGGCGGATATCCAGGGCGAGTATCTTGTCGCCGTTGACGGTCTGCGGAACACGTGGCGCGGCCAGCAGTGTCAGGCCGTGGTCTACGCGTCGTGCTGCGCGCCGCGGCTGCCGGAAGGCTCAACCCTCCGCTGGATCGTGGAAGAGCGCCCTGAGCTCACCGGCACCGTGCCCACAGCCGCGATGACTCCGGCCTACCCGGCAGCCGCCAGTTCCTGCTTCTGGGCGCCAATTGAATTCGATACCTCCAGCCTCCAGACCACCAATCGCGTCTGGCTGCGCCTGGAGCTTCTGGACGGAGCGAATCGACGGCTCGCTCGCAATCGGGACCCACTTCTGGTGGTGGCGCAGGCTGACCGGCAAGAGCCAGGTGTCTTCGCCACAATAGAAGCGGCCGGTTTAAACGCTGAGGCTTTTACAAGCCACATGCAGCCTGTGGGTATTGGCACCGCGCCGGCGCTACATGCTGTTGAGGTGCTGATCGCCGACCGGATCACGCCGGAACTGCTCGATCGGGTTCGAGCAGGCGCTCGGGCAGTCGTCTGCCTTGCTCAGCAGGGACAGGACTCCCTGCCTGAAGGCATCACGCACCACTCGCGTGACGAGCGTGGCTGGTGGGGCGACTGGTGCGGATCCCTCTCATGGCTGCGGCCCGGGGCTTTTCCCTCGCAACCACCGTCAATGACGTGCGGTATGGAGTGGAGCGGCGTGACGCCACATACCGTGTTCACCGGCTTTACGCCCGAGGAGACGCTGGCCGGCATATTCGTCGGCTGGATTCACAACCCGGCAGCTGTCACAGGTCGTCGCAAGCTGGATGCCGGCACGCTTGTGCTCACCACGTTCCGGCTGCTTCCCGCGCTGGAGAACGATCCCATTGCAGCGCTCGTACTGCGCGACTTGATAATAGCGGCCGCGAGCAGCTGACCGGCAGCGCACGGAGATGCGGCGAGTCGTTACGCGCGACTTGCGGAAGCTGAGCCTGCCGATACCTCTGATCGTGCCCGCTGACGATAGGCGGCAACGCTATCGCGAACCGGCAGTGCCGTTACCCCCGCGCGCCGGCTGCGTCACCACGCCCCTCAAACACTGTTGTTCTGAGCGATGCGGGGCTTGCCGGCCGCGCGGTCCTGGCAGAGTTCCCGCATCCGCATCGGTATTCGGGCGGCGACGGTCTGCTGAAGGTGTTTGCCCGCGCTTTGTAGGCGTGGCGTTCGCCGGGCCCGCCGCGCTGATATTGGCGCCCATCCTCGCGACCTGCCCACTTCGGCCCACCTGATGTTGCAGCGGTGCTGCGGCCGCGCCGTTTGGCCGCCCCGACCCGGTTGCCTTTGACGGCCAGTTTGGGTGCTACACCGACTGGCTGGTGACGGCCAAGACCGGCCCCACGGGCAATGGCCCGATTCTTCAGTCGCCCTTCCCCGCGCTCATCCTCTGCGGCCTCCGCTACTACGACCCCGCAAACGGCATCTGGCTCACCCGTGATCCCACGCTGTGGGACGGCGGCATAAACCTCTACGAGTATTGCGGCGATGACCCGGTTAATATGGTGGATCCGGATGGGACGCAGGCGCTTGGACAAAAGGCGGCCCAAGCGGCGGCGGAGGAGGAGGCTCGCGCCGCGATAGCTGCCGCGAGGGCCGCGGCGGCGACGGAGGGAGAGACAGCCGCGACTGAGGCGGTTGGCGAGACTGCAGCAGGTGAGCTGGCTGTCGACGCGATACCGGGTATCGGCGAGGCGGCGGCGGCCGCAGAAGGCGTAGTGTGGGTGGCCAAGGCGGGCTGCCACATATACGAGGCGCACCTCACTGCCGAACAGGCGGTACTTGCGGAACCCGAACTCGCGTATTACAGAGCGCGCGCCAAGGACCTGCAGCATTACCATCACCTGCTGCCGCAGAGGTTTAGGGCATGGTTCGGCAGGCGGGGAATAGCCGATATCGACGCCTATTGTGTGCGCATTCCGGCCACCACCCATCAGCGTGCTATTCATGGTACGCTCGGCAAGCACGGGTGCCTGGCATTTCCGGAAGAGGACTGGAACGAGGCGTGGGGCACCTTCATTGGCGCACATGAAGTGGCCACCAAGGCCATGATCCTCAACCGCATGCGAGCGATGATGCGTGATTATCACATCTGGACGCGAGCGATTGTGCGGTACCCGCGAAAACTACGATGACACTATCGGGAGTATCGAATGTTCTACCGAATGCGAGAGCCGGAGTACGCGAGCGAAGCTGCCGCGATGCGGTTCAATCCGGCCGATTTCGCGGAACAGGGCGTACGGCTGCCCGGGGTCATGTGTCCGGCCTGCGGCGAATGGTGGGGCGGGCGCGAGCGTCAAGACCTGTGGGTGGCGGCTGGAAAAGCCTCCGTCGGCAACTGGCCAGCGGTGCTCCCCTTGGCGGGCTGGCCGGTGTTTTGTGACAAACTTCGAGCAAAATTAGGGGCGCCTGCTTCAGTTCAATTTGAGCCGGGCGATTACCTATCCCCCCCAAGGATCATGATCACGGGGTCCCAGGTGTCCGACGTCATGCACATCTTTGGCGTGCTAACCCTGATCCGCGGTCGCGTGACGCAGGCCCTCGCTCGGGCGGGCATTACTGGGTATGCCGCGCCTCGACTGCACGCGGTGGCGTCAGGGCGCGCGGCCAAGGTGCCCGATGACGGCATCCACGCCCTGCTCGTGCACGGCGCGGCGTGGCGAGTGGGACAATCCGAGGCCACGGTTACCGATTGCTCGTTGTGCGGACGCAGGTGGTTTCCGGATCAATTCGATCTCACGGTCGACACGTCACGTTGGGACGGGTCTGACCTTTTCACCCTTGACCGCACCAGTAGTGTCGTGATGGCGACCGCGCGCGTGAAGGACCTATTCGATCGCATGGCATTCACCAACATCGTGTTTATGCCGGTGCCGGACTCGCCACGGTTTGGTTAGCGCCTGCGCCGGAAGCGCGTACGGAATAAAGCGGTAGTCGTTGTACAAACATCTGCAGTGCATGCTCGGATGCCGGCACCGAGCGTGCTTTGGCGAATGGCCAGCTTGTTCCTTTACATTAGCATACCGGCCATCTCGTTTTGCATCGGCTACAGGCGACATTGGAATTGGAGGCTGGCCACGGACGTGCAGGCGAACGCTGTCCGGGATGCCGTGGTGGCGCTGGGCCGTGGCGCGGATCCCAATTGCAGAGCGTTGTCCGGGCGCGGAACGTTCTTCGGCTACCTTTTCGATTGCCTTCTCGATCAGCGGTTTCGCGCACAGCGGGATGTGCGGAACGTTGTGTGCTGGGATGAGAGTGCGGGGATAACGCGCGTGCTCCTGAACGACGGAGCGGACATGCCGCTGCACTGCCACGACCGAAACGGCTACACACCGCTGGAGGCCGCCACCGGAAACGAGGTTAACACCATGTCTGGACCGGCGGTCGCCCTGGAACTGATGTCGCACATGGCCCATCCAGCGGCCGCCGACCCGCTGGCCTGGTACTTTGCACTCACGACGGATCCTTCGGTTGCCGCGCTCTTCGTGGCACACGGCGCCGATCCGAACGCACCCGTCTTCGGCAAGAGCCCGCTTGCGTGGGCGGCCGAGAACTGCATGCCCTCAACGGTCGCGCTTTTGTTACGCAAAGGCGCCGATCCCACGGCGCATGATGCCGGCGGCGTGGAGGTGCTCGAAGGCCTGACGCGCTATGACGGCGACCGATCGTCCGCGCAGTACACGGCTACGCGCCGGATTATCCTGGCTGCTATCGAAGCTCGGTTGCTGCGGGACACGTCTCCGGGCGCCCCTCCCGGCCAGCATAAGTAAGATGCACAACGTGCAATGAAGCGAGCTCGGGTTAACGCTCGCCGCGCACACAGGACCGCCCCCCGGCTTCCGCCCGGCGTCTCCACGCGCTCGCCACGCCTACGTGTCGCGCTAAATAACCCCCGGCATACTGAGGCTGCGCCGGTTTGACCGCCGCATCAGGGCGCCTACAAGGCCTTTGGTGCGGTTACAGATATCGTCTCAAACGCTCGTGGGATTCCCGCAGCCTCAGGACAGCGATCCTGTTGCCTTTGACGGCCAGTTTGGGTGTTACACCGACTGGCTGGTGACGGGCCAGGCCGGCCCCACCCGCAACGGCCCGATTCTTCAGTCGCCCTTCCCCGCTCTCATCCTCTGCGGCCTCCGCTACTACGACCCCGCAAACGGCATCTGGCTCACCCGTGATCCCACGCTGTGGGATGGCGGCATAAACCTCTACGAGTACTGCGGCGATGACCCGGTCAATGCGTTTGACCCGCTGGGGCTCGGGCCGCGGTGGACGATCTGGGGTTTCGAATTCACCCCACACGTTATTTTGGAGGGCATCAAGACAGGGCTTGCCGCTACCGCCCACGCGCTGAGCTTCGGCCACTATACAAACCGGCACTACGCGCACCAATCAGGCTACGGCGGTTCCGTGGTTCTTGCCACAATCGGCCGGGAAGCCGCGCTCTGGGCTCTGCAAGACAAGGCGTTTGAAGCCGCCGGTGCAGCGATCAATGCAGCCCGGGCGGCACGCGCCGAGCGGTTGGCCGAGGCCGGCCTCACCGGCATGGAGCGTGTGCGCTGGCTGGGCCAAGTTGGCGAGGCCGCAGCGGGTATTGTGAAGAATACCGAGCGGATCATACCGCCCCGCGGCGGCTACCGTATTCCTGATGAATTGGACCGAATCGCGTCCGTGATCGGAGAAGTCAAGAATGTCAAGAGCCTGAGCTACACGAAACAACTGCAAGACTACTATGCCTGGGCGGCGGCGAACAAATACGCTCTCCGCCTGTACATTCGCGCCGGCAAGGGCACGGTTCTGTCGCCCGCCCTTCAAGCTATGGAGCGTGCCGGGGAGATCGTGGTGCGCCGCGTCATTCCCTGACCGGAGGCGGACCGGCCACAAATCGACCCGCCGCCCAACAGGAGCCACCGAATGCGGAAAAACGAACGCGAGCCGATCGACAGAGAGCTTTTCGAACGGGAACGGCAGGAGATCATAGCGCGAACCCGCGCAGCCATGGCCCCCGTATTTGCCGACTTGCAAGCAGCAGGGCTGAGCTATGCCACATTGAACCGACTCCGAACGAGCGGCGCCCGCTACGACGCCGCAATACCGATACTGCTCAAATGGCTACCGCGCGTCGCAGTTCCCAACGCGAAAAAGTTCATCCTCAGCACACTCTCCGTTCCATGGGCACGTACCGCGGTGATCCAGCCGCTTATTCGCGAGTTCTTGACGTGGCCCAACAATGACGACGGCTATAAGTGGTCGGTTGGAAACGCCCTTGAACTAGTTGCTGACCAGTCGGCGTTTGAACAACTGCTGGCCATTGCGGGCGATCGCAGCAACGGGGCCAGCCGCGCGATGATCGTGCTTTGGCTCGGGAAGATGAAGGATCCGCGTGCCGAGGCGATGCTGATCGAGTCCCTGTCGGATCCGAGCGTACTGTATTGCACGGTCGAGGCCCTTGGCAAGCTGAAGTCTGTGAAGGCGCGCCCACTCATCGAG